>JAPLLF010001031.1 GCA_026387715.1 Pseudomonadota bacterium | reverse complement strand
GACGCATTGATCATCGACGTCTACCTGCCGGTCATGGACGGCCCGACGGTGATCGCGGCCGCGCGCACGGAGCTCGGCCTCGTCGACCTGCCGATCATCGCGGTGTCCGCCGGCGGCGACTCCGCGCGGAAGTCAGCGCTCGCCGCGGGCGCGAACATCTTCCTCGACAAGCCGATGCGACTCCGTCAGGTCATCGACACGATCCAGCGCCTGCTGCTGGATTGATCCCGGTCACCGATCACGGCAGCTTCTTCTTGAGCTCGAGCGCCTCGGCGTTCTCGCCCTCGAACTTGAGCGCGAGCGCGAGCGCGAGCTTGGCGTCCTTCGGCCGGCCGAGCGCGAGCAGCGCCTTGGTGCGGCCGATGTGGACGAGCGCGGGGCGCCGCGGCGCCGGCGTGACCACCAGCGCGCTGTCGTAGGAGAACAGCGCCTTGGCGCCGTCCTTGAGCTCGAGGTACGCGCGCCCCAGCCCGACGAGCACCTCGGGATCGGCGGGCGCGATGAACAGCGCCATCTCGCCGTAGGTGCGGACCTTCGCCCAGCTCGCGGTCCTGGCGAGCTCGGCCATCAGCTCCTTGAGCGGCGCGAGCTCCATCTGCTCGATGTACACGTAGTGCTCGAGCTCCTGGGTCGCCTTGCCGTCCTGCTTCTGCTTCTTGTACAGCTTGGCGAGCTCCTCGTACGGATAGCTCTTCTCGGGGTCGAGCTTCTTGGCCGCGCACAGCTGCTTCTCCATCTCGGCGGTGTCGTTGTCGGCGCCGGCGATCTGCGCGAGCCGCACGCGGATGTCGTAGCTGTCGTGCCCGTCGGCGGCGAGCCCGACGTAGAGCGCCTTGGCCTTCGGCGCCTCGTCGGTGTGCATCGCGATCTCGGCCGCGACGTAGCGCGCGATCGGCTGCCTGGGATCGAGCGCGAGGGCCGCGGTCACGGCGGCGGTGGCCCGCTCGGCGTCGCCCGCGTAGAGCGCCCCGAGCGCGATGTTGGCCTTCGCCAGCGCGTCCCTGGGCGCCGCATCGGCGGCGATCTCGAGCTTGGTGAGGTCGTCGAAGCCGCGCTTGGGCAGCGAGAACGTGCCCTTGTACGCGGCGAGCCGGATCTCGAGGTACTTGCGGAACTCGGCGTCGAGCGTGGCGATCGGCTTGCCGGTGATCACCTGCAGCACCTCCGCCGACTCCTTGCCCTTGCCGAACATCTTGAGCGCGTCGACGATCTTCGGGAAGCCGTACGTGTTGACGAGGTACTCGATCGTCACCGCCGACTGGAAGTACGCCACGACCACCGCGTTCTGGTCGGGCTGCATGAACTCGCTGTTGAGCGCCCCGATCGAGGGCAGCGTGCCGTTGGCCATCGCGTTATAGAGATCGGCGTCGTTCTCGCGGCGCCACGACGGATTCGCGATCAACGTCTCGTACTCCGACAGCCCCTCGGTGAACCACCGCGGCACCCGCGAGTTCGACAGCTGGATCGCGAACACGTGCCCGAGCTCGTGCCACATGACCATGCCCCAGTTGATGTCGCCGGTCGCCGGGGACATCGCGGTGATGACCTGCCCGAAGCACACGCCGAGCGCCGACAGATCCGGCAGCCCGACGGTGCGGATGCCGTAGTCCTCGCGATCGGCGTAGAGCTCGAGGATGACCGGCGTCTTCGGCGTGAACCCGTAGCGCCGCGACATGTCCGCGAACGCCTTCTCCATCGTCGGCTCGAGGTAGCGCGCGAACACCGCCTTCTCGTCGTTGGCGTACCGGATGCGGAACGACTTCGTCGTCTGGACCGAGTAGTCCTTCGGGATCGTCGACTTGAACAGCGTGCGCGTGTTGTGCGCGCGGACGTTGTACTTGTCGCCGGCCCACGACCGATCGATCCACTCGACGCCCTCCTTCTCCATGCCGAGGCGGAGGTAGCCCATGCCGACGCCGGCCATCGCCTCGTAGAAGTCCGGGCGCACCTTGACCGCCTCCTTCTCGAGCTCGATCGCCTCGACGTAGCGGTGCTCGCGCACAGCGGAGCGCGCGACGATGCGATACAGCTCCGCGTAGCTCGGGTTGACCGCGAACGCCTTGGCCTTCTCGGCGGCGTACTGCGCGGCGTCGTCGCGCAGCCAGAACACCGTCGCGCGCAGGGCGAACGCCTCGGTGTCCTGGGCGTCGACGGCGAGCACCTCGTCGAGCGACTTGAGCGCGACGTCCCACTGGTTGCGATCGATCTCGATCGAGGCGCGGGCCTTGAGCGCGCGCGTGTTCCGCGGGTTGACCTCGAACGCCGCCGCGAGGTGATGGCGCACCGCCTGGAGGTCGTAGCTGGTCTCGAGGATCGTGTCGGCCATCGCGGCGTGCGCGTCGGGGTGGTTCGGGTTGACCTTGAAGACCTCCTCGAGCGTCGCCTCGGCGAGCGGCGCCGAGTACTTCTGGAGGAACAGATCCGACCACTCGACGGCCGCGTCGGTCAGCTTCGGATCGGCCTTCAGGGCTGCCCCGTAGGTGTCGTTCGACAGCTCGAACTGCGAGGTGTAGCGCGCCGCGACCGCGAGCTGGAGGAGCTGGATCGGATCGTCGAGGTCGAGCTTGCGCGCGTCGTACTCCTTGATCGTCTTGTCGAACATCTCCTTGGCGCCGACCAGGTCGCCCTGCGCGCGGCGCGCGCGCCCGAGGGCGGTGCGGACCCCGCGATCGTCAGGCTTGTCCTTGATCAGCGCCTCGAGGTCCTTTCTCGCGTCGGCGAGCTTGCCGCTGTGCATCCGGAGCTCGGCGAGCAGCAGGCGCGCCTCGATGGCCTGCGCGTCCTTGCTACCGACGGCCATCGGCGTGACCGTGGCGATCGCGCCCGCGAGGTCCCCGGTGGTGAACTGGGCGCGCGCGAGCAGCAGCCGGGCCGCGGGGCGGTCCGCCCCGCTCACCTTGCCGAGCTCGGCGACCGCCGTCTTGTAGTCGCCGGCGACCAGCTTGTCGCGGCCGAGCGCGAGGTCAGCGCGCGCCGATCCAGCAAGGCCGACGAGCGTCGCGATCACCAAGGGCACGAACCTGGTCATCCCTCGAATCTGGGCGACGGGACTGCCCCTGTCAAACCCGGCGAGCTAAACTGCTCGGAAGTGGTGCCCCCGACGACATCGACCGACGGGATCTACACCTCGTTCGACGCGTTCCTCAAGCAGGCGATCCGCGAGTACTACGATCGCGGGTGGACGACGCGGAAGGGCAACTTCATCGCCCTCGTCATCGCCGCCGGGCAGACCTCGCTGGGGGTCGCCAAGGACTCGATCGTCGATGGCACGGGCACCAAGAAGGTCGCGCTCGGCGCGGGCCTCGCGATCGCGCTGCGCGTCGGGCTCAAGTACGCGCTCGGGGGGCCGCTCAGCCTCGTGCTCGGCGTGGCCGCCGGGGCCTCGATGCTCGCGTACTTCGTCCGCAACCAGAAGGATATCGTCAAGAAGGTCTCCACGTATCGAACGTTGATCGCGGACAGCCGCAAGAAGTTCGACGAGGTGGTGGTGGGCGTGCGGGATGGGAAGCACCAAGTCGCCGACAAGAACCTCATGATCGATGGCCTCATGAAGCAGTTCATCAAGCAAGTCGACGAGGCGTGAGGCGCGCGCGCCTCGCGCTCGTCGTCGCGACCCTGGCGACGCTCGCGACGAACGTCCACGCCGACGTCTCCCCCAAGCCCGACGCGCGGCGGGTGATCGGCGTGCTCGAGGCACGAGCTACGGCTACGTCGTCACGCTGCTGCGGACCGATCGCGGCGAGGTCGTCGCCCAGCAGACCGATCGCTGCGACGTGTGCACGCTCAACGAGGTGATGACCAATGCCACGCTCGCCACGATCCAGCTGATCAACGCGGTCCCCGACCAGCTCCCCGACGACGAGGCCGAGCGGCACGCCGCGGTCTCGCTCGCGGTCGTGCCGCTGCAGCGGGACCTCGCGCAGGTGCGGCACACGGCGAAGCGCACCGGCCTCGCGCTCGCGATCGGCGGCCTCGTCGTCGGCGGCCTGGGTGCGGCGCTGTACCTCACCACGGACAAGCCCTACGCCCTCGCGGTCTCGGGCGTCGGCGGCGGCTTGCTGGCCGGCGGTGTGACGATCCTCGCGTTCTGACCCGTCGCGTCGATCCCACCCCTGCGGGGCGCGATGATGATGCTATGACGCGGCCATGCGCAGCGGCCTCGTCTCGCTCGTCCTGTTCACCGTCGGGGCGGGCTGCGCCCCCGAGCCACCCACCTCCGCGCTGTTCGCGGTCCCGGGCGAGTCGGTCGGTGACGACTTCTACGCGCTGCCGTTCCCCAACGATCTGCGCCGCGACGCCGACGGCACGATCGACCTGTCCGAGTTCCCGACCAACTCGCTGATCGTCGAGTCGTACCGGGCCGCGGCCGATCAGCTCGACGGGTTCGGCCTCAACGCGCCGATCTTCGTCCGGTTTTCGGACGGCATCGACCCCGCGTCGCTGCCCGATCCGGCCGGCGCGATCACCGACACGGCGTCGGTCTACCTCGTCGACGTCGATCCCGACTCGCCCGCCCGCGGGACGCGCACGCCCCTGCTGGTCCGGTTCCGCGACAAGGGCACCGACACGCTCGGGCCGATGAACCTCGTCGCGCGCCCCTACCCGGGGTTCGGGCTGCGCGACGCCACGACCTACGCGCTGGTCGTCACCTCGCGCGTGATCGACTGGTACGGCGCGCCGGTCACGCGGTCGCGCGAGCTCGCCGCGCTCGTGGGCACCGGCGGCAGCCCGTCCATCGTGCACGCCCGCGAGGTCTACCAGCCGCTGCTCGACTGGCTCGACGAGGACGGCGGCGACGCGCGCGACGCGGTCGTCTCGGCCGCGGTGTTCACGACCCAGCACGCGACCCCGATCGTCCCCGCGATCCGCAAGGGCGTGTACGGCACGCCTGCGCCCCTCGCGCTGTCGCTCGGCCTCGGCGGCATCGATCTCCCCGAGTACACCGACTACAACGGGACGTACGCGGCGCCGAACTTCCAGCGCGGGGAGGTGCCGTATCGCCAGGCCGGCGGCGATATTGTCGTCGACCCGAGCGGCGCCGCGGTCGTCCAGCGCATGGAGCCGATGCGGTTCGCGATCACCGTGCCCAAGACGCCGATGCCGACGGCCGGATACCCGATCGCGATCTACGCACATGGCACCGGCGGCGACTTCCGCTCGTTCATCTCGGACGGCACCGCCTACACGCTCGCGAAGCAGGGCATCGCGACGATCTCGACCGACCAGGTGCTGCACGGGCCGCGCAACCCAGGCGGCAACGCCGAGGTCGACTTCTTCAACTTCGAGAATCCGCTCGCGGCGCGCGACAACGCGCTGCAGGGCGCCGCCGATGCGTTCTCGCAGCACCGCCTCGCCCTCGGGCTGTCGTTCACCGAGCGCCCGGAGGTGAAGTTCGACCCCGCCAACGTCTTCTTCTTCGGCCACTCGCAGGGCGGCAGCACTGGTCCCGGGTTCGTCGCGTTCGAGCCCACCCTGCGCGGCGCGGTGATGTCGGGCACCGCCGGGCTCATCACCGTGGCCTTGCTCGAGAAGACCGAGCCGCTCGACATCCCGGGGCTCCTGACCTCGCTCCTGCGCGACGATCCGGTCGACGCCGACAACCCGTCGATCGGGCTCGTGCAGATGTGGATGGAGCGCGCCGACCCGAACAACTACGCGCCCTTGATGGTGCGGACGCCGCCGATCGTCGACGGGGTGACGCTGGCGCCGCGCAACATCTTCCAGACCGAGGGGTTCACCGATCACTACTCGCCCAACGTCGGCATCGAGGCGTTCGCCGTCGCGCTCGGCGCCGACATCGCGCTCGATCCCGACCACGCCGACGTCCTCGGCGTCGCGCTGCGCGGGCGCAAGACGGTCGCGACCCCGATCACCGACAACTACCCCAACGCGACCTGCGTGCTCGCGCAGTTCAAGCAGAAGTCGGGGAGCGACGGCCACTTCGTCGTGTTCGACATCGACCTCGCCCGGACCCAGGCCGCGGAGTTCCTCGGCACACTGGCCCGCACCGGGAAGGCTACGGTAGTCTCGGGGCCGTGATGCGAAAGAAGCTCGGCGAGATGCTCATCGAGGCGGGCGTGCTCACCGAGGCCGGCCTGCGCGCCGCGCTCGTCGAGCAGCGCCGCTGGGGCGGCACCCTGGGGCGAACGCTCGTCGAGATGCGGCAGATCCAGGAGGACGAGCTCGTCCGCGTGCTGTCCAAGCAGCTCGGTCTCGAGGCCGTCGATCTCGACAAGGTCAAGATCCCGCAGAACGTCATCGACCTCGTGCCCGGCGAGCTCGCGCAGAACTACTCGATCATCCCGTTCGGCCTCCAGATGAAGTTCCTCGACGTCGCGATGGCCGATCCGACGAACCTGGGGATCGTCGACGAGCTCCGCATCCGCACGCAGCTCAACATCCGCCACTACCTCGTCGGCCCCAAGATGCTCGAGCGCGCCATCGCGCGCTATTATGGCCGCGGGTTCGGCAGCACTCACCTGCACTCGCGCCCCGACGTCCCCGTCGGCATCGACGTCCCCGGGGCGCTCGATCTGGGCCCCGCCAGCGCGGACGAGCTCGAACTGACGCCGGAGGCGCCCATGCCGCCGCCCCGCGCCTATGCCGCCGCCGCCGCCGCCGCCGCGGCCGCCGCCGCCGCCGGAGTGTCGCCCCGGGCTGCGCCGCGGATGACCTACAGCCCCATCCAGACGACCCCACGCGACGCCGAGATCGACGCGCTCCAGCACCGCATCTCGCAGCTCGAGGCGCTCGTGCAACGGGACGAGGAGGTCCTCCGCAAGCTCCTCGGCCTGCTCGTCGAGAAGGGCGTGGCGACCCGCGACGAGATCGTCGCCCGCCTCGGGTAGCTACTCCTGGTCGCCGCCCTTGAGGTGGTGCCGCTTGAGCAGCTCGCGCAGGTGATAGCGGGTCAGCCCAGCCTCCTGGGCGCTGCGCGTGATGTTGCCGTCGTTGCGGGCCATCAGCGCCGAGAGGTACGCGACCTCGAACGCGTCGACGACCGTCTGCTTGGCGCCCTTGAAGCCGAGCCCGGCCTTGAGCAGCGACGCGTCGAACGTCGCGGGGCCCGTCTGCGGCGGCAGGTCGATGCCGGACAGCTGGGCGGCGGCGCGCTGCGCGGCCTGCGTGCCCGCCTGCGCGAGGTCGTGCGACACGATCACCGACGGGCCCATCTCGCGACCGAACACGAGGTCCGTGCGCGTGATCACCGGGCCGTCCGACAGCGCCGCGGCGCGCTCGACGACGTTGCGCATCTCGCGGACGTTGCCCGGCCACGCGTGCGAGACGAGGGCCGCCATCGCGTCCTGCGACCACGACATCGTCATGCCGCGCCGCGAGGCGACCTCGCGCAGGAAGTGATTCGCCAGGCCCGGGATGTCCTCGCGCCGCTCGCGCATCGACGGCAGCTCGACGTGGACGACCGACAGGCGGAAGTAGAGATCCTCGCGGAACCCGCCGCGGTTGACCTCCTCGCGGAGGTCGCGGTTGGTCGCCGCGAGCACGCGGACGTCGACCTTGTGCATCTTGTCGCCGCCGACGCGCTTGATCTCGCGCTGCTCGAGCACGCGCAGCAGCTTCGGCTGCAGCGTGATGTCGAGCTCGCCGATCTCGTCGAGGAAGATCGTGCCGCCGTTGGCCTGCTCGAAGCAGCCGACGTGCTGGTTGACGGCGCCCGTGAAGCTGCCCTTCTCGTGGCCGAACAGCGTCGACTCGATGAGCTCGCGCGGGATCGAACCGCAGTCGAGCACGACGAACGGCTTGCTCTTGCGGCCCGACGCGTTGTGCAGCGCGCGCGCGACCATCTCCTTGCCGGTGCCGGTCTCGCCGGTGATGAGGCAGGTCAGATCGCTCGGCGCGACCTTCTCGAGGTGCGCGAAGATCTCGCGCATCGCCGGCGAGGTGCCGAGCATCTGGTCGAAGCGATCCTTCTTCGACAGCTCGATCTCGACGACGTCCTGGGTCGACTGGAACTGGATGTTGGTGTGGCCGATGCGGAACACCGTGCCGGGCCGCAGGTAGACCTCGCGGACGCGCAGCTCGCCGACGTAGATGCCGTTGCGCGAGTTGAGGTCGCGGAGGCGATAGCCGTCGTCGCGCGCCGACACCTCGAAGTGCGTGCCCGACACCGCCTTGTCGTTGATGACCAGGTCGCTGATGATCGAGCGCCCGCCGGTGACGCGCGGCTTGGCGATCTCGAGCGCCATGCCGACGTCGGCGCCGCTCGTGACCACGAGCTTGCCCTTGCGCATCCGGCGAACGGTGGCCCACTCACCCTCGAACAGCGTCGTGAGCCCGGTGCCGCTTTCGAACTGGGGGCCGTCCTCTTCCATCGCGCCCACCGTATCAGGATTTACGCGCCATCGAACGCGTCAGTTCAGGTAGTCGTCCTTGGGTTTCTTGCGACTCGAGAACGGGCCGCTGCCGCCCGTCTGGCCACCCTGGAGGACGGTGAGCTGCACGCGCGCGCGCCGCGCCTTCCACCGACGGTACGCCAGCAACGGGCTGCCCTTCGAGACGAGCAGCGCCGCGACGAGCATCGCGGCGGCGAACGCGGCGCCTTGCGCCCACAGCCGCTGGAGCCCGACGAACAGCACGAGGAAGCCGATGAACCCGTACATGAGCTGGCGCCCGGTCAGCGGCAGCACGCCGAAGAACTGCACGGGCTGCCGCGCGTAGGTGATGCCGAACGCGACGATCGAGGCGTAGATGAACGGGTTGAGACCGACGATCGCCGAGGCTGCCGTCGCATCCCCGATCAGGAACCCGACGAGCGTCCCGATCGTCGTCCCGACGACCGACGTGATGATCGCGAACCGATAGAACCGCGGGGTCCCCCAGAACCGCTCGAGGGTCGGCACGAACATCCACAGCACCATCACGTGGAGGATGAGGCCGATGAAGTCGATCTCGAGGAACGGGCTGGTCGCCAGCGTCCACACGCGGCCGTGCTGCCACACGTTCTCGGGCGTGGCCGCGACGTAGTGCTGGATCGACAGCCGAGCGTCGGCGTTCGCCAACAGCCAGACCAGCGACAGCCCGATCTCGAGCGCCGCGATGATCAACGCACCGCGCGTGATCTTGAGCTCGCTAAAGTCGAATCGTCGTCGTTGCGGACGCACGACTCGACCTTAGCACACGGACGTCAGTCGACTTAATCGACCTTGATGGTGATGTCGCCGAGGTCGGTGATCGCGTTCTGCACGCCGATCGTCTTGTTCGTCAGCACGGTCGCGGGACCGATCGCCGCGCTCTGCGCGTCGATCGCCTGGACCGACACCGTGTACGAGCCGTCGGGGAGACCCGCGGTCGTGCCGAAGCCGTCGGTGCAGGTGAACGAGTCGGCGACCGCCGAGCTCGCACCCGTGACCGTCGAGTCGAGGGCGATGCCGTCGACCGGGCCCGTCGCGCACGTCAGCGGCGCGTTGGTCGCGGTCTTCACGAGGCTCCACGACGCGAGGAAGTAACCACCGTCGTGCAGGATCGTCCCCGTGAACGAGGGCGTCGACGCGCTGACCGTGATGTACGCCGACAGCGTGCGCGCGTACGTCTGCGTGCCGGTGTCGTTCGTGATCTGGATCCAGCGGAGGTAGTCGCCGGCCGGGAGCGGGTCCGTGCCGGTGGCGTCCGCGCAGTTGTAGCGATCGACGAAGCAGGTGCCCGACGGCGAGTCGGGACCGCACGTGCCGATCGGCGTGCCGGTGCCGTCGACGGCCTGCGACACGATGGCGGCCGTCGTGAACTGACCACCGGGGCAGGCCCCAGGGGTCTGGACCGTGTCGGTGCCCGCGCCGTTGAACGCGATCGTGGCGAAGTTCCAGTTGCTGGTCGAGTTGAAGCCCGCCCCTTCGGTCTGGCAGACCGCCGAGCAACCGTCACCCCTAACGTTGTTGGCGTCGTCGCACGTCTCACCCGGATCGATGAATCCGTCGCCGCAGGATGCATTCCCGGTGTCGTCGCTGGTGAAGATGCACCCACCGAACGACGTCGCGACCACGGTCAACAGAGATCCCATTACAAGCTTGTTCATAGGCCTAAGCCCTCCTCTTGGTTGTGAAGCTAACAGAATCGAGAAGCGAAATCCTCTTGGGGACAGCGGCACGCGAGGAACGTCACAGCAGGCGGAAATGCACGCCGCCCAGGGATATCGTGCGTGGGCGCGTGCGCTCGGACGTACGGCGACCGACGATCTTCATGCCGATCCGCCACGGCGCTCACTGGCCCTCGATCGGGATGGTGATCGAGCCGAGGTCGGTCACCGCATTGCGATCCAGGATCGCGGTCGCGAACAGCGTCGTGTGGTGGGCGGCGGCGAGCGACACGGTGTAAGGGCCGGCGAGCAGGCCGCTGCTGACGCCGCCGTGATCCTCGCACGCGAACGTGTCCATGACCGAGTTCTCGGCGTTCGTCGCGACGGTCGTGACGGCGCCGACGCCACCGACGACCTCGTTGCACGTGAGCGGCTGGTTCGACTGCTGGCCGACGAGATTCCAGGCGAGCTGGAAGTATCCACCGTCGTTCAGGATCACGGCCTCGAACGTCGCGCTGCCGCCGCCGAGATCGACGTACGCCGACGTCGACGACGCGTAGCGCCGGCCGCCGTCGTCGCTGCGGATCTCGAGCCACACCCGCTGGCGATCGGCGGCGAGCCGATCGGTGATCCCGAAGCTGTCGTCGCACGGGAACAGATCGGTGACGAGGTCGTCCACGGGTCGCCCCTCGACGTCGACGCGCTGGGAGACGAGCGCTGCGGTGGTGAAGCCCACGGGACACGCGGTCGGGTGGTTCAGATCGCCCAGATCGCGCAGCGACCACTGCGCCGTGATGTTCGCCACGTCCGCCTCCTGCGCGTCGATGATGCAGCCGGACAGCACGAGCCCGACGAGCGCGACGTGGGTGACGTGGGTGGGAATCGACGGCATCAGGAGCTCTCGAGGGGTGAACGCAAGCTTCGCGCCAGCTCGCTACTGGCAGATACAGGGTTGCACGGTGCAGTCGTTGACCTGCAACTCGAGCTGGAGGGCGCCGAGCGAGATGGTCTCGCCGGCGATGACGTCGCGCACCAGCGGGGCGGGCGCGATGTAGGTGGAGGCCAGCGCATCGCGGTCGCCGCACTCGGGGACGATGGACAGGAGCGCCACGCCCGGCTGGAGCTCGAAGCCAGTAACGCCATGATTGTCACCACATCGCCACGACTCCGAGCCCGGCGTCCCATCGACCGTCCAGTCGAGGCGAATGCGTGTCACCGTGCCGGTGTCCGGCAAGCTGTTCGCCGCGCAGTCGAGGAACTTGTCCGGGAGCGAGCTCGACGACGGGCGGAGACGCCAGCTCACCTCCACCGCCCCGCCGTTGCCCGACGTACACCCGGCCAGCGATCCGTGAACGGCGAGATACACGCCTGTCACCACGACGACTCGCTGCCAGCGAAGGGGGGCCCGGGAGCTCATGTTCGGATGGAGGAGCATCGCGCTTTGACCCTGCCGGAGGTGCATGTTACGACCGCGTCGACAATATGCCAGGGGTTACGCCAGCATCCGCAGCTTCAGCCCTCGCTGCGAACTTGGATGTCATGCGCCTGTTCATGCAGGCGCACATCATCGTCAAGGTCGTGATGATCGGGCTCATGTTCATGTTCGTCGTCGGGCTGTACATCATCATCTACAAGACGATGTACCTGCGGCGCGCGTCGGGCGAGTCGCAGCAGTTCACCGAGTCGTTCTGGAAGTCGCGTGACATCGAGCAGATCTACAAGCAGGCCCAGGCGCTGCGCAACAGCCCGATCTCCGCCATGTTCGTCGCGGGCTACACCGAGCTCGCCAAGCTCGCGTCCGACGAGAACATGAAGGGGGATCGCGAGGGCAACCTGGCGAACATCGAGCGCTCCCTGCGACGCTCGCAGCTCGTCGAGACCACCAAGCTCGAGTCGATGGTCCCATTCCTGGCGACCACGGGCTCGGCGGCCCCGTTCATCGGCCTGTTCGGCACGGTCATCGGCATCATGTTCGCCTTCCTCGAGATCGCCGACTCCAAGGACGCGTCCGCCGCCTCGCTCAAGACCGTCTGCCCGCACATCGCCGAGGCGCTGTTCGCCACCGCGATCGGCCTCGTCGCCGCGATCCCCGCGGTCATGGCGTACAACTACTTCATGCGCCGGATCAAAGTCCTCCGCATGGAGATGGAGATGTTCGAGCAGGACTATCTCAACATCATCAAGCGGCACTTCCTGAGGTAGCGGGAGCCGACCGATGGGCATGGGAAAAGCCGGCGGTGGCGACGATCTCAACTCGGAGATCAACGTCACGCCCTTCGTCGACGTGATGCTCGTGCTGTTGATCATCTTCATGATCACGGCCCCGATGATGAACACCGGCGTGGATCTCGATCTGCCGCCGATCACCGCGAAGAACATCGAGGACCCCGAGGGCAAGCTCGTGCTCTCGATCGCCAAGAACAACCACATCTTCCTGGGCGGAACCCAGGTGACGTGGAAGGATCTCGAGGCGAAGTTGAAGACCAACGAACGCGTCAAGCTGGAGAGCTCGCTCTACATCGAGGCCGACACGAACCTGCCGTACGGCGTCGTG
This sequence comes from Pseudomonadota bacterium, assembly GCA_026387715.1. GTDB lineage: Bacteria > Myxococcota_A > Polyangia > Haliangiales > Haliangiaceae > JABFXX01. Next base: position 14,299 of record JAPLLF010001031.1, on the reverse strand, counting down.
GTGACCGCGATGGCGATCGCGCGCAACGCCGGCGTCGTCAAGGTGATGATGCTCACGGACCCGTCGGACGAGATGAACATCGAGACCCTGGACAAGTCGCAACCGTAACGACGTATGGCACTCGAAGAAGGTGAACTGCATGCATTCGCGGCGCTCGGGACGGTCCTCGTCTCGGCGGCGATGATGTTGCCGTTCCTCCTGCCCGTGATCTTCGTCGACCGGTGTGGCAACGGCGGCGCGGACGCGGTCAGGGACCCGATGGAGGACATGGTCGTCATCGAGGCGTCGCTGGCGATGCGCAAGAACCCCAAGAAGCCGCAGCAGCCGCAGAAGCAGTTCAAGGCGCCCGACGACACCAAGAAGCCCGACGGCGTGTCGCGCGACGAGAACAAGAAGCCAGACAAGAAGCCCGACGACGAGAAGGACAAGAAGCCGGACGTCAAGGAGCCGGATCTCGACATCTCGAAGTACAAGCGGCCCGACAGCGACGACCCGACCGGCAAGGTGACCGAGCCGTTCAACCCCAACGCGTCCGTCGACGTCGGCCGCGACGCCGAGACCAAGGGCGATCCGTACTTCGGCAAGCTCAAGAACGACATGAACTACCAGCCGCCCGAGATCGCCAAGGGTGACTCGAACCCGATCGGCTGTATCCGGCTCGAGCCCGACGGCAAGATCAGCGACACCAAGTTCAAGCAGACGACCGACGACGATCTCCAGATCGCCGCCGAGACCGCGCTCAAGCAGCTAGTGAAGGCGCGCAATGACAAGCCCGAGGAGGTGCCCGCGCACCTCCTCCAGTACACGTCGAGGTGGATATGCTTCCAATTCAGCGTCAAGCCCAGCTGAGCGTCGTCGTCGCGTTGTCCCTCGTCGCCGCCGTCGCCCACGTGGCGAGCGCCGACGACGTAGCGATCGAGGTGAACGGCCAGAAGAAGGGCCTCTATCCGCTCGCGCTGCCGACCGCCGTCGAGGGCGACGCGGTCGCCAAGGAGATCGCCACGGTCGAGGCGTTCGATCTCGGCGTCGCCGGCGTGTTCAAGATCGTCGATCCGACGTCGTTCCTCGCCGACCTCAAGGCCGAGGGGCTCGGCATCGAGCCGCCGAAGTGGAAGGACGTCGGCGCCTACGGCGTCGTGAAGTACCGCGCGACCGCGAGCGAGATCGAGTTCCGGCTCTACGAGGTCTCGAAGGGGACGACCGCGTCGCTCACCAAGACCTATCCGCGCAAGGGCGAGACCCGCGCGATCGTGCACCGCTGGTGCAACGAGGTCGTGAAGTACTACACCAGCGAGCCGGGCTTCTTCGGCTCGAAGATCACGTTCACCGCCAAGCGGTCCGTGAAGCAGGGTGGCAGCGCGATCTACGCGATGGACTTCGACGGCGCGGGCGCGTACGCGGTGTCGAACAACTCGTCGACCAACATCCTCCCGGCGTTCTCGCCGAGCGGCGGCCAGATCGCCTACACGTCGTTCATGCGGAACAACCCGGACCTCTACGTGTCGAGCGCGGGTGGTGGGCGGCCCAAGAAGCTCGCGAGCTACAAGGGCATGAACACCGGCGCCGCGTGGTCGCCCGATGGCAGCAAGATCGCGCTGACGCTGTCGAAGGACGGCAACCCGGAGATCTACGTGATCAGCGCGAGCGATGGCAGCGTGATCTCCCGGCTCACCGACAACCGCACGATCGACACGTCGCCGGCGTGGTCGCCGGACGGCAGCACGATCGCGTTCGTGTCGGATCGCAACGGCGGCCCGCAGATCTTCACGGTCCCGGCCGGCGGCGGCGCGGCCACCCAGGTCAGCAAGAACGGCTCCTACAACACGACGCCGACGTGGTCGCCGAAGAAGGGCAAGCGGATCATCGCGTACACCACCCGCGACGGCGGCACCTACGACATCGTCACGCTCGACCTCGCGACCGGCGCGATGGTGCGCGTGACGCAGAACGACGGCTCGAACGAGGAGCCGGCGTTCTCGCCGAACGGTCGTGCGATCGCGTTCGCGCGCGCGGGCCAGGGGGTGTTCATCGCCAACGCCGATGGCACCGGCAAGGCCGTCAAGGTGTGGAGCGGCTCGGCGACCGGCGTCGACTGGGGCCCTGCCCCCACACCGTGAACCCCACGGAGCCGTGATCGCGATCGCAGATCCGGATCGCAATCACCGGGTGGGCACGACCAAGTCCTTGAATTGACCGGCGTGGAAGCTGGCGCGGCCATTGCTCGATGGGGCGTGGCATGTCGAGCTTGGAGCTACAACTCGATCGAGGGCGTGGGTGAGGGCGAGCAGGCTGGTGGCGAACTGGGGGCTCAGGGGAGAGGACCCACGACTCGCTCGAGTCGCGGCCGAGCTCGACATGCTCCATCTCGACCGCTACATCGCGACGATCCAGGGTACCTGGCACGACCTCGCGAAGATCCTCGGCGCGACCTCCATCATGGTCGCGCCTGTCACGCCGGATCTGCCCTGCATGGAGAGCGAGCAGTGGCACGCCACCCTGGCACCCGCGAGCCTCCATCTGCTGGACGAGGCCCTGCATCGCCTGGCGCTCGATCCTGCGCAGGTCGATGCACGGGACCACAACCGCGCCCTCGACCTCGGTGCGTGGCTCGAGCGGTCGCCATCACCTCACGTGCGCGCGGTCGTTCCGCAGCTCCAGCTCGAGGGGGCGCACGTGGCCGGCCTGCTGGTGTACGAGGGTGACCAGCTGCTCGGCTGGTTCGGGGTCGTGCTGCCCGCGCCGCCGAGCGCACGTCAGCTCGCCGTGCTCGACCAGATCCGCCCGACGATCCAGCGGCGACTCGCCTCGCGCTGGACGTTGCAGCGCGCGCGTCAACCACGCACGCTCGAGCTCGACCTCATCCGCGCCGCGGCGTTCGTGCTCGGACCCGCCGCCGCGATCCTCGACACCAACGCGGTCGCACGGACGCTCCTCGCCGCGCGGCCCGAGGAGGTCGTGCGCGCGCTGGCCGACGTGGTCGCACTGCGCCCCAACGAGCTCGCGTTCGCGCTGTACCCGATCGGGCACACGGGCGGCTGCCTCGCGATTTTGCAGGGATCGACGTTCGAAGCGTAGTCGTCTCGTCGAGCCTGCGGTCGACCTTGACCTCGACGTCGACACCCAACCTTGACGCGTTCGACGGCGACGTTGAGCTTGACCCCATCGTTGAGGGTTTGACGTTGACCCGCGGCGTTTCGGTGCCGTCGGTCGACGACAACGAAGGGGGTGAGCTCAACGTCGCCGTTCAAGGCGTCAACGGGGGAGTCGACGACGTCGTCTACGTCAAACGCGTCAACGACGGCCATCAGTCAGTAGCGCTACGCGCGCTCGGCGAAGCGATCGAAGTAGCGGCGGAGCTGTTTCACCGCGGTCCCTCGATCGGATCGCAGCAGCTCGGCCGCTTCGCGCAGGTCGACGTCGTCGAGCCGCGTGGCCTGCGCGCTGGCGCTGAGCTCGGCGAACAGCACGGGCTTGAGGTAGTTCTCGACGAAGTCCTTCACCTCGTCCCACGTCGTCGGGGTCGTGCCGCCGCGATCGACCGCGAACGCCGCGGACGCTCGCCTCGCCAGCTCCACGATGCTCGTCCCAGGATCGCGCGCCGGGGTCCCAGCCACGGGGGTGATCGGGTGCAGCGCGCCCTCGGCGAGCGCGGCGCACGCGACCTCGGAGGGGATCTGCCCGTGCACCGCGGCATGATGCAGCCGCTCGGCGAAGCTCACGAGCTCGCGAAAGTTCCCCTGCCAGTCGTGTTCGGCGAGGAGCGCCCGCGTCTCCGGGGCGAGCCGGTCGTAGAGCGAGCTTCCATCCGGCCGCGTTCGACTCTTGAGGTACGCCTCGATGTCCTCGAACCGATCGCGCAGCAACGGCACGTCGACGACGTGGACCGAGAGCCGGAACCACAGGTCCGTGCGAAACGCGTCGGTGAGCGTCGCCGCCCGCAGATCGCGGTTCGTCGCGCACACGATCTTCACGTCGGTCGCGAGCGGCGTCCCGGCGCGCCCGAGCCGTTCGTACTCGCCGTGATCGAGGAACCGGAGGAGCATGGGCTGGACCTCCCGCGGGAGCTCGCCGAGCTCGTCGAGGAACAGCGTGCCCTCGTTGGCGGCCTCGACCGCACCGACGATGCGCTGCACGCTGCCCGTGAACGCTCCCCGCTCGGCGCCGAACAGCTCGCTCCGCACCAGCTCCTTGCTGAACATGGCGCAGTTGCGCGCGATGAAGGGCCCCGGCCGCTGCGTGTGGCGGTGAAAGCACCGCGCGAGGCCTTCCTTGCCCGTTCCCGATGCGCCGGTGAGGAGCAGGACGCGCGCGCCGCTCGCGGCGATCTCGATGACGCGCGCGACCGCCTTGCGAAACGCGGGGGACGCGACGATCAGCCCCTCCTCGCGCATCGTCTGCTCGGTCTCGAACAGCACGTTCTGGCGGGCGACGTAGCGCTCGACGACGGCGAGCGCTTCGAGCCAGCTGCCGCCGACCGTTCCGAGCGGCTCGACCAGGAGATCGCGCCCGGTCGCGAGCGGGATCCGGCCGACCGCGTCGGCATCGGGAGCGCCATCCACGACCGACACCCGCGTCGGCAGATCACACGTGTGGAGCCATTGCACGATGCACGCGGTCAGCGACCCCGCGTAGTCCTTCGCGCTCGTCCAGCTCGTATCGGCGGGGCCGTGGGTGGTGGCCGGCATCTCCTGGCTCGCGAGGCGGAGCGAGAGCGGCTCCGCGGGGACCGCGAGCGTGACCTCGCCGTGCCGCGGCAGTTTCAGCCAGGTCCCGTTGCGACTGCCGAGGTCGACGAGGCAGGCGACGTTGTCCCGATCCTGGATCGACACGTGATTGGTCGACACGTTCGCCGAGGCCACGTGGACCACGCGCGTGTCACCACCGGCGAGCGTGGAGGCGTCGGGATTGCGCCCGACGACCACGCCTTCCCCATCGTGCAGGGTCAACGAGATGGGGCGGCCCTGACCTGGGGTGATGATCTCGATGTCCAGCGGTCGATGGGTCACGCACCAGCGTCGCACGAGTCGTCCCCGGCGTGCGTCCAGGTCGAAGCGGCGTGTTACGATCGCCACGCGTGGGGAACGACGAACGCGAGCTGAGCACGCTCGTCGGATGCTGACCCTGCCGGTGGTCAGCGACGAGTCGCGACCACCCACCCACCTCGGTCGATACCGGGTCATCGAGCAGCTCGGCCGTGGTGGCAATGGCGCCGTGTTCCGCGCGGTGGACGCCGCCGGAGCCGTGGTCGCGGTCAAGACGATCACCCGGTTGACCGAGCATGGGCTCGCCGGGTTACGCGCGGAGATCCACGCCCTCAAGCGCGTCCAGCACCGCGGGATCATCCGCGTCTTCGACGACGGCGCGGACGACGGCTGGCCGTGGTTCGCGATGGAGCTGCTCGAGGGCGAGACGCTGGCCAGCTACGCCGCGCGCCTGGACGAACGCTCCGCGTGGACGGTCGACGAGCTGCGTCCCCTCCTCCAGCTCATCGCGGACCTCTGTGCCCCGCTCGCGATGTTGCACGACAGCGGCATCGTGCATCGCGACCTCAAGCCCGAGAACATCTTCCTCGTCGACGGCGCGCCGGTGATCCTCGATCTCGGCCTGGCCTTCCAGCAGAGCCGCGGCGAGACCCGCGCGTCCGTCGAGCCGTCGTCCGGCGCGGGCACGCCGGCGTACATGGCCCCCGAGCAACTCACCCGCCAGCTGGTGGACGCGCGCACCGATCTCTACGCGCTCGGCTGCATCCTGTTCGAGCTCCTGGTCGGCCGCCTCCCGTCGCGCAAGGGCGAGGGCGCGCCGTCGCGGTACGTCGGCGGGATCCCCCGCGAGCTCGACGCGCTCGTCGAGTCGCTGCTGCAGCGGCGGGCCCGCGACCGCATCGGCAACGCCGGGGACGTGAGCGAGTGGATCACCAAGATCCTCGAGCCGTCGGCCCGCACGACGCGCTCGGCGTCCCCGTGGCTCTACCGCCCGGGGTTGTCGGGGCGACGCGAGGTGCTCGCGCACCTGTCGCGCGGGCTCGATCAGCTCTACGCCGGACACGGCGCGTTCGTGGTGATCGAGGGCGAGAGCGGGATCGGCAAGACCCACATCGCCTTCGAGGTCGCGCGGATCGCGTCGACCGGCTGCATCGTGATCCCGGTGACCAGCGAGCCCGACGGCGGGACGCTGGCGTGCTGGCGCCCGCTGTTCGAGCGCGTGGTGGACCGCGTCGTCGTCCAGCCCGCGTCGGTCCTCGCAAGCGTGGTCGCGCGCCACTTCGCGGTCCTCCGCACGCTCGACGGCGTGTTCGCGCGGCTCCCCTCGCACACCGTCGCCGACGCCAGGCCGACCGCGGACGAGGTGTGCCTCGCGATCCGGGACCTGATCGGAGCGCTGGGCGACGATCGGCCCGTGATCCTGCTGTTCGATGATCTGCAGTGGGCGGACGAGCTGACCCGCCGCACGCTCGAGCTCGTCGTCGGCCCCTGGCTCGCGCGCCGGCGCGTCTTGTTGCTGGCGACGTGTCGCACGGACGAGGTCGCCCCAAGCGTGCTGGCGCTGGTGGCCCTCCGCGAGCTCGTCGCCGACATGCTGGGGATCGGCGAGCCACCCGACGCCATCGTGGCGTGGATCGCCCAGCGCGCCGAGGGCAACCCGTTCCTCGCCGCCGAGTACCTGCGGCTCCTGGTCGACGAGCTGCCGATGGCGCGCGAGCTCGCGCTGCCCCTGCTGCGGGTGACGGCCCCCTCGGCGGCGCAGCTCGAGGGGCTGCCGCGGCCGGCCTCCGTGCGCGATCTCGTCATGCGACGACTCCGCGCGCTGGACCCGACCACGCTCGACGTCGCCGAGCTGCTGGCCGTGCTCGGCGGGACGATCGACGCGAGCACGTTCGCGGTGCTCGAGACCGAGCGCCGCGACGCGATGTTCGAGCTCCACCGCCGCCAGATCATCGAGCCCACCGCCGACGGTGGGCGCCGGTTGCTCCACGATCGGATGCGCGTGGTCGTCTGCGACCAGCTCGCCGCGACGCGCCTCCGCGAGCTGCACCGACGCGCCGCCGAGCTCCTGTTGCGGACGCCTGCGAGCGAGCTGCCGTCGGCGACGATCGCGCGGCACTTCATGCTCGCGGACCTGCCGGCGGCGGCGTTGCCTCACCTCGAGCGCGCCGGCGAGCTCGCGCTGTCGCGGGCGGCGTACGAGAGCGCCGCCCGCCACTTCGAGGACGCGCGCGCGATCGTCGCGACGCTGTCGGCGAGCGGCATGCAGTTCTCGCGGCTGCGGCGAGCCCACATCGATCACGGGTCCGCCCGCGCCAGCTACAGTCGCGGGGACCTGGCCCAGTGCGAGCAACGCGTCCGCGACGCGCTGGCCCACGTGCCGAGGAGCCTCCCGCGCGGCCCGCTCGGGTGGTTGACGCTCGTGGTGCGCGAGGGCGCCGCGAGCCTGCTGCCGACCCGATCGGACGACGACGGTGACGACGCGCTGATGATGGAGGTCGGGCTCGCCACGAGCATGCTGCCGTTTCACTACTTCTTCCACGAGGAGATGCTCCCTGTCGTGGGCACCGCGCTGCTGTCGGCGAACCTGGCGCGACGCGGCGACCACACGACCGTCGCGACGGGACCGGTGTCGCTGCTGGCCGCGATGGCCGGGCTGTTCCGCATGCCCGGCGTGGCCCGGCGCTACTTCGACGAGGCCCAGGCCGCGGGCGTGAAGACCGGCGACCATCGCGAGGCCGCCCAGGCCTACGCGCTCGAGAGTCACTATCAGGGGAGCTTCGCGCGATGGCCGCAGGCTCGACGATCGGCGCAGCGCGCCATCGAGCTGTGCGAGCACGCCACCGATCCGTGGCTCCGCGAGAACGCGGAGACCACGCACGCCCACGTCGACTACTTCACCGGCGACTTCGCCGCCGCACGCCGGCGGGCCGAGCTCATCGAGCAATCCGCGCGCGACCGGCTCAACGGCCAGCACGAGGTCTGGGGGCTGTTCCTGCAGGCGCGCAGCGACATCCCGCACGCTCGCTGGGATTCGGCGCATCGCCTGCTCGAGGCGGCCGAGCAGAAGCTCGCGATCCGCCCGGAGCTGCTGTCCGAGGTCGCCACCAACGGCATGCTGGCCCGCGTGCAGCTCGAGCGCGGGGACGTCGCCGGCGCCGAGGCGAAGGCGCGCTGGGTGAACGACCGCGTCAAGGGTCGCTTGCCGGTCGCGTACCCGAGCCTCGTCGGCTACGACGCCGCCGCGCGCGTGCTCCGCGAGCTCCTCGCGGCGAGCCCGAGCCCCGCACGCTGGCGCGCCGCGCGCGAGATCGGGCTGTCGTTGTGGCGGTTCGCCGCCGTGTATCCGGTCGCGGTGCCGGCCGCCCTGCTCCACACCGCGCACCTCATGCAGGTCGCCGGCTGGTCGCGCATCGCGTCCCACCTCTTCGTGCGCGGCGCGGCGCGTGCCGAACGCATGGGCATGCCCTACGAGCAGGCCCAGCTGCTGCTCGGCGCCGCGCGCGCGACCGCGCAGGATGCAGGACCGCTGGATGCCGCGGCGCGGCAGATCCTCGACGCGCTGGTGCTTGGAACAGGAGATTAGGTGATGGCCAGGAAGATCGCGATTCTCGGAGGTGGGGCGTCGTCCCTGTTCGCCGCTTGGGAGCTGATGTCGGCCGATCCCACGGCCTACGACCTCACCGTGTACCAGGTGGGCTGGCGGCTCGGCGGCAAGGGCGCCAGCGGTCGCCGCGCGGGCGACGACCGGATCGAGGAGCACGGGCTGCACCTGATGTTCGGCTTCTACCAGAACGTGTTCCGGGTGGTCCGCGAGGCCTACGCGGTCGCGTACGAGGATCCCGAGCGCTGGAAGGAGTTCTTCCAGAGCGCGGGGACGACCCTGTCGATGATGCATTATCTCGACGCAGCTCGGCAGAACTGGGAGGCGTGGGACGTCCCCCATCCAACGGAGAGCGCGACCGAGTATCCCGGGGACCCCGACGTGCCCGAGGCGAACGTGCGGATGATCCTGCAGAACGCCTGGCGGTGGTTGCGAGGCCTCGCGCGCGACGTTCCGGATCTGACCGAGCTCGCCGAGCTGTCGACCGAGCAGCTCCGCAAGTCGATCGACGAGCTGGACGGTGTCGCCGACGGGCGGATCGACGTCTGGGGGATCGCGCACCGCTTCGTCGACACGATCGCCTCCCACGCCGCGTCGCTCACCCTCCACCCGGACGACCACGCCGCCGAGGCGCGACGCTTCGACCAGCTCCTGGCGCGCGCGACCAGGTACATCCCCGCCGAGCTCCGCGCGCTCGTCGACTTCGTCATGGCGGTCACGCGCGGCCTGTTCGTCGATCTGGTCCTCCGCGGCTCCGAGAACTGGTTCGATCTCGACGAGTACGACTTCCGCGCGTGGATCACGCGCCACGGTGGAGATCCCGCGAGCCCGGTCGTGGAGGGGCTCTACGACGCCGTGTTCTCGAGCTACAGCGAGCTCGGCGCCGGCTCGATCCTCCAGGCCGCGATGAAGGCCGGGTTCCTGTTCCGCGGCTCGGCGATCTACAAGATGCAGGCGGGGATGGGCGACACGATCTTCACCCCGCTCTACCTGGCGCTCCGGGCGCGCGGCGTGAAGTTCAAGTTCTTCCATCGCGTCGTCGGGGTGACCACGGGCCCCGACGCCCAGGCCGTCGAGTCGATCGTGTTCGAGCGGCAGGTCGCCGACGCGGACGCCTACGATCCGTTGCACGTGGTCGAGGTCGATCTCGGCGGCGGCCCGCGGCAGCTATCGTGCTGGCCGAGCGAGCCTCTCTGGGACCGGATCGCGGAGCCCGAGCGGACGCGCGGGCGGAGCGCCCCCAGCCTCGAGAACTACTGGACCCCGCCCGATCTCGCGCGACGCGTCACGCTCCGGCGCGTCGATGGCGTGGCCGGGGACGGCGAGTTCAACGACGTCATCCTCGGGATCTCGGTGGCCGCGCTGCCGGACCTCTGCGCGCCGCTGCTCGAGGTCGACCCGCGCTTCGCCACCCACGTCGAGTACCTGGCGAAGGCCACGACGGCGACCCAGGCGATGCAGCTGTGGACCGTCCCCGGCAAGCTCCCGGTCCAGTCCAACCCGCTCGTCGTTCCCAACGGCGATCCGTACGACACGATCGCGAACATGTCGCATCTGCTGCGCGCCGAGCGCCATCCGGCGGGTACGGTCGACGGCCTGTTCTACCTGTGCTCGGCGCTGCTCGAGAGCTCGCCCCCGAGCTCGCGCGCCGATGAGGGATACCCCCGGTCGCTGCTCGACGTGGCCACCGCGAACGGGCGCGAGTGGGTCGGACCAGCGGGTTCGACTGGGCGGCGCTGTACGACCCCGAGGATCGCGAGGGCGCGGAGCGGTTCGCCGCGCAGTACGTGAACACGCCCACGAGCCTGTCCGATCGCTACGTGCTCGCGCCGCCGATGACCAACCGCTATCGCCTCAAGACGAACGAGACGCGGTTCGCCAACCTCTACCTGACCGGCGACTGGATCAAGACCTCGCTCAGCATCGGGTGCCTCGAGGCCGCGGCGATGGCGGGCATCCAGACCGCGCGGGCGATCAGCCTCGAGCGCGGCGGGCGGGTCGTCCGACGCGCGCATGGCGACTGGATCGAGGACGTCGCGGTGCGAGGCTCCCGGACGACCGCACCCCCGGCCAGCCCCACCTCACCCGCGCGGAATACCCTCGACGTCGTCAAGGCGCTCGTCCACGGCGTCCTCGATCGGGGACGCGCGCTCGCGCACGACCTCATGACCGTGGTGACGGGACCAGCCGCGCCCACGCCACCCCCACCGCCACCCCGTCGCCCCGTGACCTACGTGCGGCGGGATAGCGAGCTCCTCGGGCGACCTCCGTTCGAGCTCCGGTGCGACAACCTGTTCCTGTTCGTGCTGCGCGCGAACCGGGGACGCCTGCAGCGCATCTGCGATCGCGAGCTCAACCTCGGCCCCACCCGCTACACCCCGGTGGGCGACACGGTCGTGCTCTACGCGGCGACGCTCACGAACCTGGCGATGGGCACGACGTGTCGGTCCAGCGAGGTCGGCATCTGGATGCCGATCGAGAGCGACGGCGCGGCGATCCACACCTACTCGCCGTACGTGTGGATCGACAGCGGGACATCGATGATCGGTGGCCGCGGCATCTACGGCTACACCAAGCAACCCTCCCAGGTGACCGTGCCCTCGCGCGGCCAACCGTCCCGGATCGCGGTGACCAGCGACGCGCTCGTGGCGGCCTCGGCGCGCGGCGCGTGGCGGATCGAGCCGTCACCGCTCCTGACCATCGAGCCGCTCACGGCCGCGCCCTGGACACCGCCGCACCAGGATCTGAGCTCCTGGATCGACCTCACGCGCCTCGTCGCGAACTTCATCGGCCCCAACCCCGAGCGCCTCACCGCGATGATGAGCGCCGGGATGAAGTCGATCTTCCTCAAGCAGCTCCCGGACATCGACGGCGAGCGCGCGGCCTACCAGGCGATCGTCGAGGCGAGCATCACCCCGGCGATCGGCACCGTCCGCGGGGTCTCGATGAACAGCACGCCCTGGAGCATCGCCATCCCGGCGTATCACGCGCCCAACATCGTCGACACGCTCGGCCTGGAGGCGACCGTGACGTCGAACCACGAGCTCCTGCGGACCGCGACCGTGACGCCGACCGCGCAGGTCTGGATGCAGTTCGAGGGCCGCCTCGATCCGGGCGTCGAGATCTGGCGCGCCGGCTAGCCGGCTGACCTCAGGCGAGCTTCGCGTCGATATCCGACGCGGCGTGACGCTCGTGGAGCTGCGTCGCAGGCTCGCCGAACGCGCGATTGACGATCACGCCGCGCTGCACGGCCGGGCGCTCGGCGATCGCGTTCGCCCAGCGCAAGACGTGCGTGTACTCGTGGACGGCCAGGAACTCGCCGGCGTGATAGAGGTGCCCCCGCGCCAGCTCGCCGTACCAGGGCCACGTGGCGATGTCGGCGATCGTGTACGCGCTGCCCGCGAGGTACTCGCTGGTCGCGAGGTGCTTGTCGAGGACGTCGAGCTGCCGCTTCACCTCCATCGTGAAGCGATCGATGGCGTACGCGATCTTCGTCGGCGCGTACGCGTAGAAGTGGCCGAACCCGCCGCCGAGGTACGGGGCGCTCCCCATCTGCCAGAACAGCCACGACAGGCAGGCCGCCCGTGCGGCGGGCGCCGTGGGCAAGAACGCCCCGAACTTCTCCGCGAGGTGCATCAGGATCGCGCCCGACTCGAACACCCGGATCGGCACCGGGCCGCTGCGATCCACGAGCGCCGGGATCTTCGAGTTCGGGTTCACCGCGACGAAGCCCGAGCCGAACTGCTCGCCGTCGATCTTGATGAGCCACGCGTCGTATTCCGCGCCGGGGTGGCCGGCCGCGAGCAGCTCCTCGAGCAGGATCGTGACCTTCTGGCCGTTCGGGGTCGCGAGCGAGTAGAGCTGCAGCGGGTGCTCGCCGACGGGCAGCTCGTGGTCATGCCTCGCCCCGGCGATCGGGCGATTGATGCTCGCGAACTGGCCGCCGTTGCCCTGGGTCCAGGTCCACACCGCGGGAGGTACGTACACGTCGGTCATCCCTCTGGGTAGCACGTCGACTCAGGCCGCGATCGTCGCGTGCGCCCGCAGCCCGACCACGAAGAACGTGCGCATCTCCCCGCGCCCCTTCACGTCGATCAACCCGCGCTCGACGAGCTCCGTGTCCCCCCGCAGCATCTCCGCCAGGGCCTCGGTCACGTGGACCTTGCCCGGCTCGCCGTGCGACTCCATCCGCGAGGCCACGTTCACCGTGTCGCCCCACAGGTCGTAGGCGAACTTCGACGTGCCGATCACGCCCGCCACCACCGGGCCGCACGCCATGCCGATGCGGATCGCGAGCGCGTGGCCGGTCTCGGCCGCGACCGCGTCGATCGCGTCGCGCGCCGCCAGCGCGAACCGCGCCGCCGCGATCGCGTGATCGGCGCGCGGCACGGGGATCCCGCTGGCGGCCATGTACGCGTCGCCGATCGTCTTGATCTTCTCGAGCCCCTCGCGCGCGGCGATCGCGTCGAGCCGCGTGAAGATCGAGTCGAGCAGCCGCACGAGCTCCTCGGCGCTGATCCGCGCGGACAGCGGCGTGAAGCCGGCGATGTCCGCGAACACGACGGTGGCGGACTCGAAGCGGTCGGCGATCACGCCCGAGCCGGCCTTGAGCCGATCGGCGATCGCGCGCGGCAGGACGTTGTGGAGGATCGCCTCGCTGCGCGCGTTGGCCGCCTCGAGCGCGACCTCGCCGCGCGCCGTCGAGCGCTCGAACTCCGAGCCGATCGCGTAGAGGAACGCGTAGCCGGCGACCGCGTTGATCACCGCGAACATTCGCACGAGGTGGAGCGGCACCGGGGGTTGCTCCGCGAGCACGCCCCACAGCACGAGCAGCGCGAGCAGGAAGACGTTCGCGACCAGCGTGACCGACGACCCGCGCACCCGCACGATCGACGCGGACGCCGCGGCGATCAGCAGGTAGAGATGAAACCCGGCGAGCGTGCCGAGGATCAAGGTCGCGACCACGCCGTGGATGGTGATCTCGAGCTGCGTGATGATCGTCGCGGCCTCGACGCGCCCCTTGTTGCGCAGCCAGATCGCGGCGACCCACATCGCGATGCTGCCGAGGTTCGCGAGCGCGAGGGACGGCACGCCGAACAGCAGGAACGTCGGGACGAAGGAGCAGTGCACCGCCATCCCGATCGGCAGGAGCACGGTGAGCAGCCGACGGTTGTGGGCGTCGCGCGCCTCCTGCGCCGACTTGACCGGCGGAACCACCACCAACGGCAGCTTGCTCATCGCAGGTATCCGCGGGTCGCCTCGGCGAGGCAATCGGCGAGGAAGATCCGGTTCGACGCGTGCGGGATCGTGTCGCACGTGACGAGGCCGCTGGCCCCGGCGGCCACGAGGTCGTCGAGGACCGCGTCGGCGAACACCGCGTGGATCGCGACGCACGTCGGCGGCGCGCTGCCCGCGGCGCGCAGGGTCCGGGTGGCCTCGAGCATCGTGCGGCCCGTCGACACGATGTCGTCGATCAACACCGGCGTGCGATCGGCCCACGGCGCCTGGCCCGCCGCGTCGCCGGCGAACGCGACCGACACGTCGCGATCGCCGCGCCGGGTCTTCTCGAGGATCACGAACGGCGCCCCGCAGGCGGCGGCGACCGCGCCGACCCACTGCTCGCTCTCGAGGTCGGGCCCGACCAGCAGCGGCGCGCGGACCTCGCGCGTCACCCACGCGGCGATCGCGGGGGCCGCCCGCGCGATCGTCGTGG
>JAPLLF010001257.1 GCA_026387715.1 Pseudomonadota bacterium | reverse complement strand
GGCGAGCGTGGCGCGGTCGAAGGCGGGCGCTCCATGGGTGCCGTTCGACAGCCGGAGATCGAGGCCGTCCAGGGGCGTGGGATCGAGTTCGGTCGCGCTGCCTGCGCTGCCTTGCGCTCGCCGCTCGCTCCCGCTGCCGCTACCATTCGTCCCGTCGCTGCCTTTTCCCCCGCCGCACGCCGCCAGCCCGATCATCCACGCAACCACACTTGCCCGGGTTCGCATCGCCGGACACTAGCGCAAGGCAGTATCATCGACGCATGCGTCTCGTGCCGATCATCGTGGTCCTCGGGACCGCCACGATCGCCCGCGCCACACCCGTGCGGCAGTCGACCGCCGCGCCGCACCCGGGCATCGTCCACGAGGTCTGGCGCGACGCGGCGATCCCCGCCGACCTGCAGCTGATCCGGATCGATCTCACCGCCTCGGAGATCGCGATGCACGCGACCCGCGAGCAGGACAAGGGACACACGACGACCTACTTCGCGGTCCACGGCGAGGCGCCCTCGGCCGTCGCGATCAACGGCGGCCCGTTCTCGGTGCCGGGCTATCACCCGCGCGGGTTCGCGATGGGCGCGTCGCTGGTGTGGTCGCAGTCCGTGGACGACGCTCAGCTCGCGGTGCTGCACCTCCGCCGCGTCGGCGAGCGCACGATCGCCACGATCGCGCCACCGGAGGAGGTCACCACGAGCGGCGGGTTGCCGCTGGGCACCGAGGGCGCGGTCTCGGGCGGGCCGATGCTGGTGCGCGCGAGCAACGTGCAGGCCCCGTTCGCGTGCGACGATCCGATCACGGTCGCCTGCGTGCGCGCGCCGCGGACCGCGATCGGGATCAGCGCCGATGGCAACACGCTGATCGCCGTCGTCGTCGATGGCTGGCAGGCCAGCTCGCACGGCATGAAGGCCGACGAGCTCGCGACGTTCCTCCGCGCGCGCGGCGCCGCGGACGCGATCATGCTCGACAGCGGCGCGAGCTCGACGATGGTGATCGACGACGCGATCGCGAATCACCCGTCCGACGGGGTCGAGCGCGTGGTCGCCAATCACCTCGGCTGGGGCTTCGGGTCGCTGCCGAAGGGCGACCTCACCGGCGTCATCTGTCGCGACACGATCTCGGCGTGCCAGACGCCCGGCTCGCCCGATCGGATCACCGGCGCGAAGGTCACGCTCGACGACGGACGCGTGCTGACGTCGACGTCGACGGGCTGCCCGGACGGGGCGCTGTGCGCATCGTACGACTTCGCCGGCGTGACGCCGCGGCTCGCGTGCGTGACCGTGCAGAAGGTCGGGTTCCGGACCGCCCACAAGTGCGCGCAGGTCCGCTCGGGCGGCGAACCGACCTACAACTCGGTCGTCCTCGTGGCGGGCGACGATCCACCCGACGCCGGCGTCCCCCTCGACGCGAGCGAGACGGTCGGCGACGGCGGCGACCCTCCGGACCTCACCGATGGTGGCACGCAGCCACCCACGCCCGTCGGGGATGGCTGCTGTGACGCGGCTGGCCGCGAGCTTCCTCGCGGCGGGCTGCTCATGATGGCGCTGACCGGTTGGTTCCTCTCCCGGCGTCGCGGTACAACGAGGACCGCGCAGTGACGTCCATCCACACGCAACTCCTCACCGACGACGCCAGCGGTGCGCTCGTCGAGCGCCACTTCCGGATCCGCGTCGTCACCGGCCCCGATCAGGGCAAGGAACACCTGCTCGACGAGGGCACGACGATGGTCGGGACGCACGTCGACAACGACGTCGTGCTCACCGACGCCACGGTGTCGCGCTACCACCTCGAGATCCGCGTCCGTCGCGATGGCATCGAGATCCGCGATCTCGACACGACGAACGGCACCAAGCACGGCGGCGTGAAGATCGGGCAGGTCGTGCTCACCGGCGCGGCGCGGCTACGTCTCGGCAAGACCACCGAGGTCGACGTCGAGCCCGTCGACAACGCGATCGAGCTCGCGGAGTGGTCGGGCGATCGCTACGGCGATGTCCTCGGCGCCACCCCGCCGATGCGGCGGCTGTTCGCGCTCCTCGCGCGCGCCGCGCCGACCGAGGCGACGATCCTCCTGCAAGGCGAGACCGGCACCGGCAAGGAGGCGATCGCCGAGGCCGTCCACCAGACCAGCCGGCGGGCCAAGGGCCCGTTCATCGTCGTCGACTGCGGCTCGATCCCGCACGAGCTGATCGCGAGCGAGCTGTTCGGCCACGCCAAGGGCTCGTTCACCGGGGCTGCCTCCGACAAGCAGGGCCTCATCGAGGCCGCCAACCGCGGCACGCTGTTCCTCGACGAGATCGGCGAGCTCGCGCTCGACCTCCAGCCGCAGCTCCTGCGCGTGCTCGATCGCCGTCAGGTCCGCCGCGTCGGCGAGACCCACGCGGTCGACGTCGACATCCGCGTGATCGCCGCGACCCACCGCGATCTCCGCGCGATGGTGCGCGCCGGGCAGTTCCGCGAGGACCTCTACTACCGGCTCGCCGTCGTCGCGACGCCCGTTCCGGCGCTCCGCGAGCGCAAGGCCGACATCCCCGCGCTCGTCCGGTGGTTCGCCGACCGCATGGGGCGCGGCGAGTTCCAGGCATCCCCGTCGCTGCTCGATCAGCTCGCGCAGCACGACTGGCCCGGCAACGTGCGCGAGCTGCGCAACGTCGTCGAGCGCGCGCTGTCGCTCGGCGACACCAGCAACGTCCTCGAGGAGCTGCGCCAGAGCTCGCCGCGCGAGCCGGAGCCGACCAGCGTCGCCGGCGATCCCGCGAAGCGCACCTCGTCAGACGTGCTCGACCTCCCATTCAAGGAGGCCAAGGCCGCGCTGGTGGAGAGCTTCGAGCGCGACTACCTCGTCGCGTTGCTCGAGAAGCACCACGGCAACATCTCGCGCGCGGCCGCCGAGGCTGGCATCGACCGCAACTACATCCACCGGCTCGTGAAGAAGTACAACCTCGAGGTCGATCGCGGGTGACGAGGACGGGCTGGATCGCGCTGATCGCGCTGCTCGGCTGCGGCAGCCACGATCAGCCGTCGTCGCCGCCACCGCCACACCCCGGCAGCGCGGCCCCGATCGCCGCCACCGTCGATGCCCAGGTCGCCACCGACTGGATCGCCACCTGCGAGATCGCGCTGCGCAGCGCGCCGAAGGTGACGCCGGCCCGCCGCATCCGCGCTATCCTCGACGGCTGCCGCGTGTGCAACGGCGCGGACTGGAAGACGCTGCTCGACTGGAACACGCCCGCGCCCGAGGGGCCGGCGCGGACCGCGATCGACGCGATGATGGAGTCCTGCGGCTACTGCGACGCGAACGGCAAGCAGCGATTCCTCGGCTCGCTCGATGCAGCGCGCGGCGCCAGCACGCGCACGCCGTGGCGCCTGTACGGCGAGGTCTGCGGCGAGCGCGCCTCGGCCGTCCCCGACACGCGCTACATGTCGGCGCCGTACTTCGCGCTCGACAAGATCGCGCGGGCCGCCGCCGCGAACCCGACCCTCGCGCCGCTGCTCGACGCGATCGAGCTCACCCTGCCCGCGGTCTCGATCAGCGGCGTCGGCCCCGAGCTCCCCGAGGCCACGGTCATGCAACCGCGCGTCGGGCAGATACAGATAACCGTGATCGGCAACGAGATCCGGATCGGCCTCCTCCCGCGAGCCAAGCTCGGCGCGGCCGGCGTCGTCGTCGACCATGGCGGCGTGCCGTATCCCGGCGCCCTGGTGGCCCGCGCCGATCTCGAGGCGGCGATCACCAGGCTGCTCGCGACCGCGCGGCCGAGCGTCGACGAGGCCACCGGGGTGAGCGGGGCGATCGCGCTGTTCGCGCCGGCGGAGATGCGCGCCGCGGAGCTCGTCCCGGTCATCGCCGCCCTCGCCAAGCATCGCCTCGTCATCGCCGTCGCGGCGAGCGGCGCGCCGACCGGCTGGACGCTGCCCGCGATCGTGCCGGTCCTGCTCGACACGACGCCGGATCCCAAGGGCCCGATCTGGCGCCTCACCGACGACGTCCCGACGCTGGTCGGCACGGTCAAGGACGTGCCCCTCACCGGTAAGCCGACCATCGTGTTCGACCCGAAGCTCACGAAGGTGCGTCACCTCGCCGGGGCGATCGGCGTGGCGTCGTTCAAGGGCGCGACCGGTGCGACGATCCAGCTGCGCTGACGCGATCGTGGCGCGGCCGACGGCTTGACGACGCGTGGCGCGTCGACGATCTTGGTACCGTGACCAGCCATCCGGGTGACGGAGCCTATGACGTCGTCATCGTCGGCGGTGGCATCGTCGGCGCTGGCGCGGCTCGCGACGCGGCCCTGCGGGGCCTCAAGGTCGCGCTGTTCGAGAAGGGTGACTACGCGTCCGGCACGTCGTCGAAGTCGAGCAAGCTCGTGCACGGCGGGCTGCGCTACCTCGAGCACGGCGAGATCGCCCTCGTCTTCGAGTCGCTGTCGGAGCGTGGCGTGCAGATGCGCGTGGCGCCGCACCTCGTCCGCCCCCTGCCGTTCCTGATCCCGATCTTCGAGGGCAACAAGCCGGGCCTCGAGCTGATGAACATCGGCCTGTGGATCTACGACTCGCTCGCTCTGTTCCGCGCGCCGAAGTTCCACCGCACGTTCCGCGGCACGCGCGCCGCGCTCGAGCTCGAGCCGCAGCTGCGCCCCGACGGGCTCAAGGGCATCCTGGAGTACTACGACTGCGCGACCGACGACGCGCGCCTCGTCGTCGAGAACGCGATCGACGCCCGGAGCCTCGGCGCCGACCTCCACACCTACACCGAGGTGACCGGCCTGGTGCGCGGCGCGCACGGCCGGATCACTGGTGTCGAGGTCAAGGACCTGCTGACCGGCGCGGCGTGGACGGTGAACACCCGCGCGGTCGTGCTCGCCGCGGGGGCGTGGACCGACGAGATGATCCAGCGGTTCGACATCCCGATGCGCCCGCTGCTGCGGCGCACCAAGGGCGTCCACGTCGTGATCCCGCGCGAGCGGCTGCCCCTCGCGCGGGCGATCACGCTGATCTCGCCGGTCGACGGGCGGGTGATGTTCGCGATCCCGTGGCGCGAGCGCACCGTGCTCGGCACCACCGACACCGACTTCACGGGCACCGCCGACGAGGTCTGCGCCGACGCGGCGGACGTGAAGTACCTGTGCGACTCGGGCAACGGCTACTTCCCCGGCGCCGACCTCACGCCCGACGACGTGATCGCGACGTGGGCCGGCCTGCGCCCGCTGATCGCGCCGAACGAGGGCGTCGACGAGAGCGAGACCTCGCGCGAGCACGAGATCTTCACCCGCAACGACGGGCTCGTGATCATCGCCGGCGGCAAGCTGACGACCTATCGCCGGATGGCGCACGAGTGCGTGACCAAGACCGTCGCGATGCTGCGCGACCTGGACGGCGCGATCGAACCGAAGAAGATCACGACGAAGGACCGGCCGCTGCCCGGCGCCGTGGGCCTCGCGTCGACGGATCTCGACGGCGTCGCGGCGATCGGCCGGCGCCTGATGGAGGAGCACGGGCTCGACGTCGAGACCGCGACGCACCTGTGCGGCGTGTACGGCACGCGCGCGCCCGTGATCGGGGCCGCGATCGCGCTCGATCGCACGCTCGGCGAGCGCCTCGACCCGGAGCTGCCGTACGTGTGGGCGGAGATCGAGTTCGCCGCGCGTCACGATCTCGCGCGCACGATCGAGGACGTGCTCGCGCGTCGCGTGCCGCTCCTCCTGGTGGCGCGCGATCAGGGCCTGGCGATCGCGCCGCGGGTGGCCGACATCCTCGCACGCGTCCACGGGTGGACCGACGACGACACGACCAGGATGCTGACCGCGTACGCCGCGGAGGTCGCGCTCAGCCGCCGGTGGCGCGCGTGAGATCGATCGTCCTGGGTCGCCACAGATGCCAGACCAGCGAGCCCGGGAGCACCCACAGCGCGAGCACGACGATCGCCACCGTGTAGTCGCCGTAGGCGTCCACCGATCGGCCGATCAGCGGGTTGGCGATGATCAACGCCAGCGACTGCGCGGACGCGACCACGCCAGCCGCCATCGAGACCGACGAGGGGGGCATCCGCCCGATGAGATCGGACGTCACGAGCGTGTAGATCCCGCCGAAGCCCGCCACCGCGACGCCACCGACGAGCACCGACAGCCAGGGGCCATCGGACCACGCCAGCACCACGAAG
>JAPLLF010001120.1 GCA_026387715.1 Pseudomonadota bacterium | reverse complement strand
CAGAACTCGGTGCCAGAGCGGAACGCGTCCTCGGTGGTCGGGGACTTGCCCAGCGTCATTCGCTGATCAGATCAAACGTCGTCGTCGACGACAACCAAAAAACACCAAACTTCTAGCGGCGCGCGCGGCGTGACCTCACCGCACGTAGGCGAGGCGCGGCAGCGCGACCTGCGCGAAGAACATCGCGTCTGACATCGTGCGATCGGTCGACAGCCGGCGGACGTCGAGCGGGTCGATCGATCCGATCGATCCGATCGGCCAGCGGCGCGGCCACATCCGGTTGACGCCGCTGGAGTTGGTGAACCCGATCCGGTAGCCGGCACGCTCGATCGCCGCGCGGATCCGCGGCTCGTGGGCGATCGTGCGCCCGACCGGATACGCCACCGCCCGACACGGTCGACCGAGCTGGGTCTCGAGGTCGCGCCTGGAGCCCGCGAGCTCGATGTCGAGCGACGCGTCGTCGAGGGTCTGCAGCACCCGGTGGTGGCGCGTGTGCGACTCGACGTCCATGCCCGCGGCCGCCAGCGCGCGGATCTGGTCCCAGGTCATGATCAGCTCGCTGGCGCAGTGAGCCTCGATCGCCGGGTTCCACGGGACCTCGAGCGCGGTCGTCAGCTCGACGAGGAAGCGCTCGATCTCGAGGTTCGGCGTCTGCTTGATGAGGTCGGTGAGCAGCTTCCGGGTGCCCGGCGCGCGGGTCCGGATCGTGCGCGGCTCCGGATACGTGAGGAACACGGAGGGAAGACGCGTCTCGAAGAGCGCGAGCGCGATCCGCTCCCACCAGTAGAGCCGCCGCTCGGTGATGAAGCCGGTCGCGACGAAGAACGTCGCCGGGATGCCGACGGCGCGCAGGATGTCGAGCGCGACGTCGTGGCACGAGCGATAGCCGTCGTCGAACGTGACGAGCACGGGGTTGGGAGGCAGCGGGCCGCCCTCGAGCGCCCCGACGACCTCGTCGATCGTCACGCAGTTGCAGTGGCGCGCGAGCGTCTCCATCTGGCGGCGGAACTGCGCGGGCGTCGCGTCCGCGACGTCGGGGTCGTAGCGATACGACGCGTCCTGGTCGGCGATGTGGTGGTACGTGACGATGGCGAGCGTCGGGATCGGCGTCATCCGCCGGACGCGCATCACTCCCGCGAGGGTGCCCGTCTGATGGAGTAGCTGCGCGACGCGTTCGCGTGTGCCCACGTCGACGAGCATACCGCGAGCGATGCTAGTGTTGGTCGCGGTGTTCGCGATTCCAGGCATCTGCGCGCTGATCGTGTTCATCCTGGCGCGTCCGCAGGAGTTCTTCACGCTCCTGCAGCGGATCCCGTTCCTCCACCTGTTCACGGGGCTCGCGCTCGTCGGCTGGATCCTCGACGTCCGGCTCCGGCGGCTGCAGCTGATCGGCGCCCCGTCGCTGCCGTGGGTGCTCGCGCTGTTCGGCTGGGCTCTGCTGTCGTGCGCGGTGATCGTCCCCGACACCTTGATCGCGCGCGCGATCGAGCTGGCGATCCTGTTCACGATCTACGGGACGATCGCGCACGGCATCCAGCGGTTTCGAACGCTCCAGCTCGTCGCCGCGGTGCTCGCGGTGGCCTGCCTGTTCATCTCGGCGATGTGCTTCTACGAGGGCCGCTCGCCGAAGGAGTGCGTCGGTGGCGTCGAGGCCGAGGGCGGCGTGATCGGCGAGCCCGACGGGCGCGAGTGCGAGCTGTCCGAGACCTGCAAGGTCGGGCCGGAGGCGAAGTCCGGCCTCGACTACAAGTGCGAGCACGTCGGCGCGTTCAACATGTACTCGGTCGAGGGCCGCGTGCGCTACATCGGCGAGCTCAACGATCCCAACGAGGTCTCGCTCGTGATCTCGACGTGCGGGTTCTCGATGCTGATCGCGTTCATGCTCCGCCGGCACTCGGCCCCCCGGATGGTGATGCTGGGCGGGGCGGTGACGCTCGTGTTGTGGACGGTGATGATGACCGAGTCACGCGGCGGGCTGGTGACCGCGATGATCGTGCCAGGGGTGTACCTCGTCCGGAAATACGGCCCACGGGCGCTGATCTTCGCCGCCGCGGTCGCCCTGCCCATCCTGTCGATGTCGGGACGCTCCGGCGAATCGGCCGACGAGTCGACGCAGCTGCGCTACGAGGCGTGGAGCGCCGGGCTGCAGATGGTCCACCAGAACCCGCTGTTCGGCGTCGGCCCCAAGCAGTTCGCCAACCACCACTTCATCACCGCGCACAACTCCTACGTGCTCGTGCTCGCCGAGCTCGGGTTCATCGGGCTGTTCCTGTTCATGTCCGTCCTCTACATCACGACGAAGACGTTGATCGTCGGGCTGCGCGAGCTGCGCGACGTCCCCGGCACCGAGGTCGCGCAGGTGTGGGGCATGGCGCTGCTGGCGTCGATGCTCGGCGCGATGTTCCAGATCAACACGCTGTCGTTCGCGTACCACTCGTCGACGTGGATCCTGATCGGCCTGTCGGGCGCATGGTTCTCGTGCGTGCGCACGCACCGCCCGACGTTCAACGTCAAGATGACGGGGCGCGACCTCGCGATCGTCGCCGGGGTCGTCGTCGTCTACGCGATCCTCATCCTGCCCGTGTTCCTGCGCCGCAAGGGCTACTAGGCTGGCTTCGGGCTTTCGGGCGGCGGCGTTGACCTTGCCCCCAGGCTTTCGCCTACTTCTTCTTCGGCGCGGCCTTGGCCGGCTTGGCCGCCTTGGGCTCCTTGGCCGGCTTGGCCGCCTTGGGCTCCTTGGCCGGCTTGGGCTCCTTGGCGGGCTTCGCAGGGGCCTTGGGCTCCTTGCTGGGCACGGCCACGGGCTTCGCCGGCACCGAGGCCACCGGCTCCGGCACGTGCTTCGGCGGCGGCGGCAGGTTCGGCTTCGGCTGCGGCGCCGGGCGCGGCTTGGGTACCACCACCGGCTTGACCGGCGCGGGCACGATCAGCGGCTTGCTCGGCTGCGGGAGCGGCTTGGGCGGGCGGACCGGCGGCGGACCGCGATGCGGCCGCTCCTCGGGATCGCGGCGCTCGAACTCGACGTCGATGTCGTCCTCGGACGTCGGGATCACGTCCTCGTCGGTGTCGACGATGATCGACTTCTTCGGCTTCACGACCACGGGCTTGATGACGGCCGGACCGTCGTCGTCGGCCTCCTCCTCCTCGTCGTCGGCCTCTTCCTCGTCGTCGTCTTCCTCTTCCTCGTCGACGACGTCCTTGTCGCGGCCCCACGGCGGCTCGCTGCCGTCGCGCCAGCCGCCCTCCTCGGCCTCGGCGTCCTCCTCCTTGTCCTTCTCCTCGTCGAGCTCTTCCTCTTCCTCGCCCTCCCCGCCCACCCAGTCGCTGGCGGGCTCGGCGTCGGGCGCGTCGTCGACGACGTCCTCGCCATCGACGACCTCGTCGACCTCTTCGTCGTCTTCTTCGTCGTCCTTTTCAGGCGCTTCTTCGTCTTCGTCCTCGTCGCGATCGGCGAGGACTGGGTACACGATGGACCAAGGGGGACAGCTCGTGGAATCGACCGTAACACTCCGCATTGCTGGGATGAATTCAGCATGGGAGGCGCCAGTCGTGTCAACTCGAAGCGCCCATTTCGCCAGGAACCCCGTGCTAGGATCCTGTCCGTGCGCTCCGCCTGGCTCGTCGGGCCACTTCTGATCTCGCCCGCCCTCTCCCCTTTTCTCGCCGTGACGGCCCACGCCGAGGAGAAGACCCTTCATGCGACCCTCGCCGGGGATGTCGCCGCGACCGACAACGTGTTCGCGGTCGCGGGCGACGCAAACGTCCCCCGCGAGGCCGACGTCTACGCGCAGCTCCGCCCGGGCCTGCTGTTCGGCTGGGCGTCGCCGCGCGCGACCTACACGGGCGCGATCGAAGGCGAGGTCCTCCAGTACGCGCGGCACAGCGATCAGCCGTCGCTGACGTTCCGCACCGCCGTGCACGCCGCGTGGGTGCTCAGCCCGGACAGCGACCTCAGCGTCGGCGCCACGGGCTCGACCGGCAAGCTCAACGCGATCGCCAACCGGACCACGCCCGACATGACGATCGTCACGGCGGCGCCCCCAGGCGACACCAGCGTGCTCCAGGGCGACGGGACGCAGACGTTCGGCACCTCGCTCGCGCGCACCGTCCGCTTCACGCAGAGCCTGCTCGCGCGCTACGTGCAGACCACCGATCCGGTCGGCGCCGAGACCCGGGCCGGTGATGTCGGCGCGCTGCTGGGCGTCGACAAGTCCCTCGACGGCGACGCCATCACGATCGACGCCGGGGTGAACTACGTGCGGCTCGCGCGCTACGCGCCGGGGACCGCCACCACGCCGATGACCGGCAGCGTCGAGCGCACGCTCGGCCCGCGCGTCAACCTCGGCTGGCGGCACGACCTGTCGCAGCGCTGGAGCACCGGCGTGTCCGGCGGCATCGCGTGGCTCATCCCGATCGGCACCGACGACTACACCGGCATGCCGTCGCTCGGCACCACGGTCGCGCCGGTGTTCGGCGCCAACCTGTCGTACGTGGAGCAGTGGGGCTACGCGAACCTGGCGTACGCCCACACGCTCCAGCCGAACCTCCTGATCGCGCAGAACACCCAGAACGACGCGCTCAACGCGACGCTGTCGGTGCCGCTGGTGTGGCTCGAGGAGTCGCGGGGCCGGGTGCCGCGGTTCGTCGCGTCGGGCAACGCGAGCGCGGCGCGTACCGCGCTGATCCAGAGCGAGACCGCCCAGCCGCAGGGCACGTACTACGTCGGCCGGATCGATCTGGGCGTCGCGTACGCGATGCGCCCCGACATGACGTTCGCGCTGCGCTACGCGCTCACGCACCAGGTCGGCCAGGACGCCGATCCCTTGGCGATGGTGGCGGCGCTGCCGTCGTTCACGACCAACACGCTCACGCTGACGTTCAACTTGCGCTACCCCGCGACGAGCCCGGTCGTCGGCAAGAAGCAGAAGAGCGTGCGCGCCGACGGCAGCGACCTCACGCAGCCCGCCGCGGGCAGCGACGACGAGCTCGGCGTCGGCGGCAACGTCACGCCTGCGCGGTGAGGAGGGAAGCTTGAACTGGAGTGGGATGGAAGGAAGGGGTCTTGGATGACGACTCGTACGTTTGTGGTTTGGGGCATCGGCGTCGACCGCGCCTTCCTCGAGCGCTTCGCCGAGCTCGGCGCGACGATCGTCATCGCGGATCACGGCCCGGTGGACGTGCCGCCGGGCCTCGTGCTCGTCGTGACCACGAGCACGCGCGTCGCCTG
>JAPLLF010000795.1:2763-4486 GCA_026387715.1 Pseudomonadota bacterium | reverse complement strand
GACGTCAGCGACGACGTCGGCGAGAACCTGATCGGCGGCGGGCAGGATGAGTTCTCCTCGCCGGACGTGCCGTTCCAGCCGAAGCCGACGAGCGTGAGCGTCTCGCTCGACTCGCTCGGAGGTGGCAGCGTCAGCGTCAGCAACGAGTTCGCGAGCGACTCCAACTTCACGACGATGCCGAAGGTGGAGCGGGTCGACATCCACGGCGAGAACACCGTGATCCTCGAGGCCGGGCGCGGGCGCACCACGCCGAAGCCGCCACCACCGCCACAGGAACGACGCACCGGACGAACGCAACCCCCGCCGCTGGCACCGCGCACCGCGCAGCGCCCCGCGGTCGTCGTCGAATACGACGAGGAGCTGCACGGCGCGCCGACGATGATCATCGACATCGGGCGCATGCGCCGCCGCTGACTAGCGTAGCTCGATCGACAGTCCCAGGATCTCGTCGCCGCCCTTGACGAAGACGTGGGTCGAGCCGCGGAGGTCGCCCTTGCTGGCGGTCAGGTCGACCTCGCCGGTCGGGGTGTCGCGGATGCGGAACTCACCCTGCCCGTCCGTGTCGCCCTCGACGACGATCTCGCCCGCGCGAATCGAGACGTGCGCGCTGGCCAGGCGCGTGCCGCGGCCGTCGCGCACCGTGCCGCCGAGGATGGCGCTGCGCGCGAGATCGAGGCGGACGTCGCGCACGGAGGTCGCCCCCGGCGTGCGCGCGACCGGGACGTCGAGCTCGCGGGTGAGCGGGAGGTAGCCGGGGACGGTCACCGCCAGCTTCCAGCGACCGGGCGCGACGGGCCCGAGCTTCCACTGGCCGGTCGCGTCGCTCGTCGCGTCGCTCGTCGCGGTGCCCGCCGTCGCGGTGATCGGGATGCCGGCGATCGTCGCGCCGTTCGCATCGAGCAACACCCCCTCGACCGCGCCGCCGAGCGGGAGCCGCAGGCGCGCGCGCGCCTTGCCGTCGTTCGCGATGGCCTCGACCTCGAACGGTGGGTACGACGGGTGCGAGATCTTGAGGCGCATGCTCCCCGCCGGGAGCATCTCGATCGCGAACGTGCCGTCGTCGGCGACGATCGCGTGACGCCCTTCCGGTGCCCCCGCGACGACCTCGATGTGTGCGCCGCCGACCGCTGCCCCGGTGGCGTCGTCGAGCGTGCCCACGATCATCGCGTCGGCGACGGCCAGCACGAGATCCTCGCGGTGCTCCTCGGCGACACCCCGGGTGAGCGGGAGCTCCAGCGTGCGGCGCGCCTCGCCGTGCCCATAGGCCTGCGCGCGCAGCTCGACCTTGCCGACGAACGGCCCGAGCCGGTACGCGCCGTCGAGGTCGGTGAAGCCCTCGACCGGCACGCCGCTCTCGGGACGCACGGCGAGCTGCGCACCGCTGATCACCTGGCCGTGTTGATCGGCGACCTTGCCGATGAGGAACGTGCCCGCCGACAGGATCACGTCGACGTCGGGCACGAGCTGCGCGCCCTCGACGGTGACCTGCTTGCTGCGGCCCTCCGCGAGGCCCGGCGCGAGCGCCAGGACGGCGACCTTGCCCTTCGTCAGACCGCGGATGCGATAGCGCCCGTCGGCGCCGGTCTTCCACAGCGAGCCCCGCGCGGGATCGACCGCGAGCGGCGGCGGCTCGCCGGCGAGCCCGACCCCGGTGGCGTCGACGACGATCGCGGTGCGCGCGATCTCGGCGCCTGGCGGCGGCAACGGTGGAATCGGGCCGACC
>JAPLLF010000795.1:0-2707 GCA_026387715.1 Pseudomonadota bacterium | reverse complement strand
CATCACGCCGAGCTCGCCACGCGGGATGAGCTCCGGGTCGCCTGCCGAGAGCATCGAAGGGCCGACCGGCGCCGTCGCCGCGGTGCGGCCGCTGAACCGCCGCAGCTTGTCGCGATCGAGATCTTCGGACTGCTCGATGGGGTTCGCCGTGGTGCCGCCGATCGCGCGG
This sequence comes from Pseudomonadota bacterium, assembly GCA_026387715.1. Classification (GTDB taxonomy): domain Bacteria; phylum Myxococcota_A; class Polyangia; order Haliangiales; family Haliangiaceae; genus JABFXX01. The sequence goes on along the minus strand of JAPLLF010000795.1, from coordinate 2,538 downwards.
ACCACCGCGTCGGCCACGGGCCGACCATCACCGTCGAGCACGCGCCCCTCGACCGTCGCGCCGCGCACGAGCGCGAGCTCCGGGATGCTCTTGCCGGCGACGAGCTCGACGCCGCTCGGGCTGGTGAAGCCGGGGGAAAACGCGTCGGCGATCCACGTGCCGTGGGGCACCCCCTCGATCCGGAAGGTCCCGTCGTCGGCGGTGCGCGCGTAGCGGGGCGCTTGATCGTCGCCGACCGGCCGCAGCTCGATCGCGGCGGCGAGCCCGGTCCCCTCGTCGCGATCGATCACGCGGCCGGCGACGATCGTCGCGCTCTCGAGCGCGAGCTCGACCGGGACGAAGGGGCCCGCGCCGAGCCGGTTGACCCGCACGGTGCGCGCCGCGAGCGCCTGCTGGTACGCCCACAGCTGATAGCGCCCCTCGGGGAGCTCCTGGAACGCGAACGCGCCCGCGGCGTCGGCGTGCACCTCGATCGTGCCGCCGATCGCCTCGCCGCGCAGGGCGACCGTCGCGTTGGGCACCGGCGCGCCGCCGTCGCGGACGGTGCCCGTGATCGCGACCTGGCGCGCGACGACCAGGCGCGCGGCATCCGACGGCACCGGCACGAAGCGCACCTCGGCCGCGAGTAACCCCGGGCCGGAGACACGCACGCGATAGCGCCCGGGCGCGAGCCCCTCGATGGTGAACTTGCCGTCGAGCGCGCTCGGCGGTGCGGCGCTGGCGACCGCCCCGGCATCGACGGCGGCGGCGATCGCGTTTTGGGCGTCGATCGCGACCCCGGCGTCGGTGGACGTCGTCGTCACCGCGACCGCGCGATCCGACAGCCCTCGCTCGAGCTCCACCGATACCTCCGCGCCGGCGACCGGGAGGCCCGCGCCGTCGACGACGAAGCCGGTGAGGTGCACGCCGGTCGCGCCGGGGATGCTCGGGACCGTCGGGCCCGCGGGCGCGTGGATCGCGGCGCCACCCGCCGTGGCGGCGTCGCGCGAACCACCGCCGCTCGCGCCACGTCCGTGGAGCCCGAGCGCGAGCGCCACCGCGACGACGATGACGCCGATCACACCGAGCACCACGACCCGGCGCCGCGACGGGGGCGCCGCGGTCGCGGCTGCCGACGTCGCGTCGGTCGGAGCGGGCGGACCGGGCGTCGGGTCCGGCGTCACGTCGCCTTCACCGGGGGTGCCACCGTCGGACATGTGGACAACCTTAGCGCGATCTGGAGTACGCTCCGGGCGTGCTGCCTGCTCTGTTCGCGAACCAGCGGGAATCCAACCTCGCCTCGACCGTCGCGCTCGTCGAGGATGCGCTCATGGAGCTCGGGCACCCCGCACCAGGTAGCCGGGTCACCGACGATGGCGCGCTCCACGCGTGGCGGATCCCCAAGGGATCGGCCGTCACCAAGGTATCGCTGATCAACCGGAGCGAGTTCACCCACCTGCGCGCGTGCGCCGTGGTGATGACGCTCGATGTCGCCGTCGATCGCCCGGCGCTCAACGCCCACCTGCTCGATCTCAACGCGGCGCTGTGCGGGGCGGCGTTCGCGACCACCGGCGACCAGATCCTGCTCGTGGCCGAGCGCTCCACGCTCGACCTCGACCGCACCGAGGTGCTCGACCTGTTCCGCCGCGTCACGGCCTATGCCGACGATCACGACGACGCGCTCGTCGCGCGATTCGGCGGTCGCGTCGGCGAGTAGCTCGTCAGTGCTGCTTGAGGTCGCGACCGCGCGGACCTTCGTCGAGCGCGATCGACGTCAGCACGTTCGGACACAGCGTCATCTCGCCCTGCTCGCGCACGACCCGACCTCGCGAATCGATGAGCTTCGCCTCGGAGAGGACGACGAACTCGACGGGCCCCGAGCTGGGCTGGCACGACGCCAGGTAGCCGGTGATGCGCGCGCCGGTGTCGTACTCGATCGTGACCCGGTGGCTGATGAGATCGTGGAGCTTTCCGTAATTCGGCATCGGCGCTGGCGGTCATATCACGGAGGGCCGCCCCCGATCTGCTATGCACGTTGCGCATGAGCAAACAGAAGCTCCGCAAGCCGCGGTTCGCGACGGACGCCGACATCGAAGTCACGGGCAGCTACGGGCCGGGCGACGCGCCCGTGGCGCCCCCACCCGATGCCGGCACGTTCCCGTACACGCGCGGCGTGCAGGAGACGATGTATCGCGGGCAGCTCTGGACGATGCGGCAGTACGCCGGCTTCGGCACCGCGGCCGAGTCGAACAAGCGCTACAAGTACCTGCTCGCGCAGGGTGGCAAGGGGCTGTCGGTCGCGTTCGATCTGCCGACCCAGATGGGGCGCGACTCCGATCACCCGATGGCCAACGGCGAGGTCGGGCGCGTCGGCGTCGCGATCGACTCGCTCGAGGACATGCGCGTGCTGTTCGACGGCATCCCGCTGGGCGAGGTGTCGACGTCGATGACGATCAACGCCACCGCCGCGACGCTGCTCGCGCTGTATCAGGCGGTCGGCGAGGAGCAAGGCGTGCCCGCGAGCGCGCTCCGCGGCACGATCCAGAACGACATCCTCAA
>JAPLLF010000831.1 GCA_026387715.1 Pseudomonadota bacterium | reverse complement strand
CCTGCTCGTCGATCTCGTCGAGGTAGAGCGCCGCCCCGATCCCCAGGAGCCGGCACGCGCGCTTCACCGCGACGGACTCCGCGACCATCAGATCGTGAATGAGCCCAGCGGGCTTGCCGTCGGTCCGACGCGTGATCGACGCGCCGCCGATCGCCATCTTGATCGTGCCAGCCGCGGTGAGGCGCACCTGCACGATCGCCTCCTCGTCGAGGATTTTGCTCTCCGTGATCTCGTAGCTCCAGCCGCCGTCCTCGAAGGCCTCGTTCAGCCGGCTGATGTAGTGACCGAGCGCGACGTACGAGAGCACTCGGCCACCGGGGGTGGTGCGCTCCTTGATCAGCGTACGGTCGAACGGCCGATTGAGAATGTCCTTGATGTTCTTGTCCATGGTGTCTCCTTGGGGCCCCGTCGATGACGAGGCCGAAACGGACGACGGGCCCGAAGGTGGTTGCCCTCGAGCCCGTCGTCACGTGGTTGGTTGGTCCGTGAGCTACTTCGCCTTCTTGGCGCGAAGCATCTCGGCGAGCGCCGCAAACACGGCGCCGAGAACGATGATGATCAGCTGCTTCAGCATGTCGGGTTCCTTGTTCGAGTTGCTACTGGCCGGCAAACAGCACCTCCGCGGCTCGATCGTCGAGGCGCGACATGTCGTTCGCGGCGACGACCTGTTCGCACCAGGGCATCAGCCGATCGGGCTCCACGTCGATCGCGACGCCGAGGATCGTCACGCCGAGCTTCGCGGCGCGGTCGCGCAGCTCCTGCGCGTTGTCGGCGTTGCTGCCACCGTCGGTGATGAGGACGATGTCGGCCTTGCGCAGGCTGCCATGGTGTTGATGGATGACGTCGAGGCCTCGCCGAAGCACGGCGTCGATGTTGGTCCCGCCATCACAGGGGATGAAGAGCCCAGCCTCGGGCAGCGACTCGCCTGGCAGCACGATCGACTCGTGCCTCACCGCGGCGTCGAAGCCGAGCAAGGCGAACGCGCGCTTCTCGGCCTGCGCGACCGAGAGCAACGCCAACGCGACCGATGTGGCCCAGACGTCCCGTTCGCCTTCCATGCTTCCGCTTTTGTCGACGCACAGGACCAACGGACCTCGGCCGAGCGGTTCCGCGCCCTCGAGCCGGTACTGCATGCACTGGCGCTCGACGAAGTTCCGGAGGGCCAGGAGCCTCGTGCGCGGGTGAACGAGCTGCGCCAGCTCGAGCGGCAGGAGCCGGCCGAGATCGGCCCCCTGCTCGACGTCCACGATCTCGTCCGCCCCGTGCCGCACACGCGACCGCCGCTTCGCACCGGCGATCCGCTTGAACCGACCCGCCAGGTTCGCGATCTTGCGCAGCCTGGGGTCGTCACGAAGCCTCGCGGCCAGCGACCGGACGTTGCCGTTCGGCTGGCCGGTCGTGCCAGTGCCCACGCCGGTGCCGGGCACGTCGAAGCTCACGTGCTCGAGACCATCCATCGCGTCGCGGAGCTGCTCGACCGCATGTGACGCCTTGCCGCACGCGGTCCGCGCGGACCGGCGCAGTTCATCGTCCTTGCCGTCTGGACGCAGCTCATCGATCAGTGCCTCGACGGCCATGGCCGACTCGTCCGCACGGCCACGGCACTCAGCCGCGAGGCGCTCGAACGCGGGCAGCTGCGTGACCGTGTCATGGATGCGCTGCGCCCAGTCTCCGAACACGCGATCGCGCCCGTGGTCCGAGAGCGCCTCGGCCTCCCCCGCGAACAGCCGCTCGAACAGCTCGTCGCTCATCTGCAGCGGCGGAGCGTCCCCCTCCTCGGCTCGGTGGAGCCCTCGCGCAGCGCGGTGCATGTACAGCGACCACTTCGGGACGTCGAAGATGATCCGCCTCACCGCAGGCTCCGCAGCCCGATGCCGAGCCCTTGCGAGACCGCACGCGCGACCTCGGCATGCAGCCCTTGGATCTCGGCGACCGCGTCGCTGATGGCGGCCTTCGCTCGACGACCGCCCGACTTTGCCAACTCGCCCAGCTTCACCTGCTGCTGGTCGAACTGCTCGACCGCTTGGGCGGCGCTGGAGATGTAGGTCTTGCGATCGCATGTCTTGAGGGACGAGACCTTGGTCGCGATTTCACGCGCGGCGTCGAGGATCTCGACGCTTTGCATGCTGGCCGGATCGGCCAGGTTGCCGACGATGCGCGCAACCTTCGAGCGTTCGGCGCGGACGCGCCAGAGACTGTCGGTGAGGATCGCCAGGTCCTCGGGGCAGGTCTTCTTCTCGCCGGCGAGCCAGGCCGACGACTTGACGAGCTTCAGGGACTTCTTCCAGCGTCGATCGCTGGCGATGATCCCTTCGCCCCTGCAGGCGTCGCGGATGGCGAGCAACCCGTCGACCGTGTCGTCCGTGATCTTGATGGCCGCGACCTCGGCCTGCGCACGGCGGAGGTCGTCCATCGTGAGCTTGGTCGCAATCGCTGGCTCGGGTCCGACGAGCACGCCGCGCAGGTTCGCGGCCACCAGGAGGTAGCCCACGTCGAACCGTACGAGGAACCGATCGAAGAGGGCCTCAAGATCCTTGCCCTCGGGCAACTCGTTGCTCGCGCCGAACAGCGACACGAGCGGGCACTGGATCGGCGCACCGTCGTTGTGGAAGACGCGCTCATTCAAGATTCCGAGGATCGCGTTGAGGACGCTGCTGTTCGATTTGAAGATTTCGTCGATAAACGCGAACTCGACTTCTGGCAGCTTGCCCGTCGTCACACGGGCGAACCGATCCTGATCGAGGG
>JAPLLF010001101.1 GCA_026387715.1 Pseudomonadota bacterium | reverse complement strand
ACGCGCGACGCCGCTGTCGCAGAAGGAGTTCGAGGCCAAGCTGCTCGCGTTCGAGAAGCGGCTCGAGGAGCTCGACGATCAGCAGATCATCGACGGCCTGACCGGCCTCAACTTCGAGCGCCGCGGCGACCTCGTGATCGTCGACGTGCTCGAGGCCGACGGCACCTGGGATCAGCGCCGCTCGATGGCGCTCGAGCAGCAGCTCGGGCGCATGGACCGGTTCTCGATGCTCCCGGGCGCGCCGTCGGCGCCGCGCCCGACCGACAAGCCCCGGGAGGTCAAGAACGGCGCGGCCGCGCCCAGGCCGGCCCCGGCGCCCAGGCCGGAGCCCAAGGGGCCGCCGCTCGCGCTCTCCGAGCTCGACGGCGCGATCATGATCGTGTTCCCGCCGGAGCGCTTCGATCTCGAGGTCGCCGCCGCGCTCGGCAAGCGCGACTGGGATCAGGTGGTGCGGAGCTCCGACGCGATGACCGGGTCGATGCGCGATCGCATGCACCGCGACGGCGCGTCGTGGATCGCCCCGCTCGAGTTCCTCTCGGAGGTGTTCGTCGATGGCAAGCCGCTGACCAAGCCAGAGTTCGAGAAGACGGCGATGCTCGTCGACGTCGCCGGGGGCTCGATGAAGGCGCTCGAGGTGCACTTCCCGCGGTTCGGGCCGGTCACGCTCGTCGAGCTCGCCGGCAAGGGCCGCTTCGTGATCTCGCACCAGGACGCCGCGCGCGCGGCGACGCTCGTGAAATGAAGGCCACGGTCCTGCCCGTGCTGCTCGCGGTCGGCCTCGCGGGCGTCGCGCACGCAGGCGAGGACTTCGGCAAGGGCAGCGTGATCTTCGCGCGCGGCAGCACGCTGCTCCGCGTCGACGCCTCGGGCAAGGGCGAGACCGCCGTCGCCACGTTCACGACCAAGGCGCCGGTGCGCGCGCTGCGTACGGACGCGCTCGGCCGGACGTTGCTCGTCGATCTCGGCGGCGCGTGGGGCTGGATGCCGCTCGACGGCTCGACCAAGACGATCACGTCGTTGCCGTGTGGCGAGGGCCCGGCCCAGCTCGCGGAGGACGGCCTGGCGGTGGTGTGTCGAAGTCCCGCGAACCAGCACCCGAAGACCGCGGCCACGACGATCATCGATCTCGCGACGATGACGGCGAAGTTCGTCGACGTCCCGTTCGCGGGTGCGCGGCTGGTCAACGCCCCCAAGGGCCGGCGCCTCGTGTGGGCGGACAAGACCGGCGTGTGGTCGGCGCCGCCCGGTGATCTCAAGCAGAAGACGCAGCTCGCCCCCGAGGCGCCGCTGCGCGCGTTCCTGCCGAGCCCCGACGGCGCGCGCACGGTCGGCGTCTATGCAGATCAGGTGTTCGCGACGCTCAAGACCAAGCAGCCCGCCGAGATCCTGATGAGCGCGCAGCTCGACGGCATCGCAGCCCGACGGCGCGTGATCAAGAACGCCGTGCCCCTCGAGTGGTCGCACGACGCGCGGTGGATCATCGCGCAGGACGGCGCGAACGCGTGCGTGATGGGCGTGACCGGCGGGGAGTACAAGTGCTGGCGCGGGTTCACGGCCGCGTCGACCTCGCCGGATGGGCGCTGGACGCTGATGCTGGGCAATCGCGACGGCAGCAAGCAGGGCCCCGAGCCCGCCGCGAAGAAGCCGGATCCGAAGAAGAAGCCGGATCCGAAGAAGCCGGATCCGAAGAAGCCGGATCCGAAGAAGCCGGATCCGAAGAAGCCGGAT
>JAPLLF010000654.1 GCA_026387715.1 Pseudomonadota bacterium | reverse complement strand
TCGGGGAGCTCGTCGAGCTGCTCGAGCTGCGTGCGCCCAGCGAGCTCGGCGCGCGGCTCGCCGCGGCGATCACCCCGCGGGTGGCGTCGACGATGACCAACGTCGCGGAGCTCGCGACGCTCGACGATCCGCGGGTGTCGCGGTGGGCGATCGATCAGCTCGCCCTCCTGCCGTTCACCGCGCCGAGCGCCCTGCCGCTGCTCCAGGCCATCCTCGAGCTCGTCAAGCGTCACGCCGATCCGCGGGTCCACGCACGCGCGGACACGATCCGCATGGCGCTGCGCACCCGGATCGGACGCCTCGCGATGCGGATCACCCTGGCCTTCACGTTCGAGAAGTATCTCGAGCAGATACCCGCCCACCCTCCCGAGGATCCCGAGGCCACGGCGCGTGAGGCCGCGCTCGCGCGCCTGCTCGAGCCACTGCGACGGTCGACGCGCACGGCGGCGTCGCTGCTCGCCGACATCCACGCGGATCCCGCCGACGACGCCCCCCGCCTCGTCTACGCGGATCTGCTGGCGGAGCAAGGCGACCCGCGCGGCGAGCTGATCGCGCTGCAGCTCGGGCGAGCCCCCGACGCGCCCGCGAGCGCCCGCGAGCTCGAGCTGCTCAAGAAGCACGGCAAGCAGTGGCTCGGCGCGCTCGCACCCGTGCTGTCGTGGGGGCGCGGCTACTCGGGGACGGTGTTCCGGCGCGGCTTCGTCGCGACGGCCGACATCATCGGCTCGGTCGGCAAGAAGCTCGCGCCGCTACTGGAGGAGCCTGGCTGGGCCACGGTCGAGCTGCTCGAGGGCTCGTGGACGTGGGAGCTGCTCACCGTCGCGCCGCTCACCGGGCTGCGCGAGTTCGACAAGCCGATCAACCTGCCCGAGCTCGCCCCGCTCGCCCGCCGCGCGGTGCCGCTCCCGGTGACGACGGTCCGCATCGGGGCGATCGATCCGGAGCTCGGCGTCGCGCTCCGCGCCGCGTTCCCGCGCCTCACGACCGTGCGGCTGTGGGCGATGACCCTGCGCAACCAGCCGCTCGAGGTGATCGCCGCGCTCGGCGTCCCGCACGTCGAGATCACGCACAACTGGTACGAGGTCGCGGACCTCGCGCGCGGCGAGGCCGAGCATCGCGGCGCGCTCGCGCGGCTGGTCGGGCGCCCGGCGTTCGTCGACCAGCTCACGCTCGGTGGGCCCTACAGTCGCCACCAGGAGGAGCCACGCGCGACCGTGCTCGTGCGCGACGGCGCCGGCCGGTTCGCCGAACGTCGATGACGTCGAGGACGTCGACGACGCGCTACTCGAGGCCGCGGCGCTTGAGCGGATCGACGCCGGTGAGCACGAGCTCCCCGGTCGGCCCGATCCGGATCTCGGCGACCGGCGTCGCGAGCACCTCGGCGCGGGTGTGCCGGTCGGTGAGCAGCTGGATCTGCTGGTTCGCCGAGCCGCGCAGCCCGCTGCCGATCCGCTCGCTCGCGACGTAGCGCCCGTCGATCAGCACGTCGAGCCGCGCGAGCACGTCGGGGCCTCGCGGCTGCGCGCGGATCTCGGCGAGCGTGTAGCCCGAGAACGCGAGCGTCGACAGCCCACGCGCGCGCGCGGCGTCGAGTAGCGCGATCGCCGCGTCGGGCTGCTGGAGCGGCTCGCCGCCCGACAGCGACAGCCCGGTGGCGCTCGACGCGTCGAGCTGCGCGACGACGTCGGCGAGCGTCGTGCCGACGAGCGCCGGATCCGCGGGATCACCGACGTGCGTCGCGGGATTGAAGCACCCCGGGCAGCCGAGCGTGCAGCCCTGAAACCACACCACGAACCGCACGCCCGGTCCGTTGGCCCGGCTGCGCGGCTCGATCGCGTGGATCCGGATCGCCGTCACGTCCGGATCACCTGGAGGGACGTGGGATCGCCGGCGGCGGGTGCGAGCCGCTGCTCGCCGGGGTGATGTCGATCTCCTTGAGCAGGATGTCGGGCGTGATCACGCCGCTCTCGATCCCCCCCGACGGCACGAAGCCGTCGTCGGTGCCGCCGGACAGCTTGTGCTGCAGCTGCGTGTCGGTCGACGCGAGGAAGTTGTACGCGGTGATGTCGGTGCTGGTGCCCAGCACGTCCTTCCACGCGCGCACCGGCACCTCCTTGAGCTGCACGTTGCGCACGAGCTCCTCGCGGCCGTCAAGGTACACGCGATAGGCGAGCACCGCCGGTGGGGGCAGCGCCTGATCGGTGCTCTTGATCATCTGCACGAGCTCGCGGCGCGTGAACTCCGGCGACGCGGTGACCGCGGCGTCGTCGAACTTGCGGATCAGGATGCCGTACTTGAGGCCCTCGGACCGCGCCGCCGCGATCAGCTTCTGCTTGAGCACCGCGCGCGACACCGAGCCCTTCGCGCTGACGAACAGGTTGGTCGCGCTGCCGTGGAACGCGCCGCCGTCGGCCGGGCGCCGCGCGTGGCCGTTGGACAGCTCGCCCTTCTTCATCGGCGTGCGGCTGGTGAGCAACGTCTTGAGCATGCCGTCCTTGATCACCTCCACGCGCTGCGCGGGGACGCCCTCGTCGTCGATCTTGTAGCCACCGATCAGCGCCTTGCCGGCGCCGAAATGCGCGGTCGGATCGTCGACGATCGACAGCGACGGCGAGGCCGCGCGCAGCCCGACCTTGTCGGCGAGCAGGCCGCCGAACGTCTTGGCCTCCTGCGGGTTCAAGCCCTCGGGCACCGGGGTGCCGCCGAGGTGGAGCGCGAGCGTGTTGCGCAGCACGCCGACGGCGCCATCCCCCTCGAACAGCACCGGGCCGCTGTAGCGGTCGGCGATCGGGGCCTTCTGGAGCGCGATGATCGTGTCGTTGATCGACTTCGCCTCCTTCTTGAGGTCGTCGTCGGTCGGCAGGTCCTTGATCGTGTGGCCGTAGCGCAGGAAGTACTGGTCGAGCTCCTGGCCATCGTCGGCCTGCCCGCTCGCCGCGATCACCACGCCGCTCGCGCGCCGGGTGTCGGTGACCTCGGAGCCCTCGGTGGTGAGGTACCACCGGCGCTCGAGGTAGCTCGTGACCGCGACGTGCGAGTCCCGGATCGCGCCCTGGTCGCGGAACACCGCCGACACCGCCTTCGCGCGATCCTCGAGCACGTCGAGCGTCTCGAGCGGCGTGACGAGGATCGGCTCCTTGCTCACGAGCGGCTTGTCGTCGGTCCACGCCGGCACGTCCGCCGGGGCGTGCTGCCCACCGGCCTGGCGCGCCTCGATCTTCGCGCGCAGCTGGATCAAGGCCTCCTTG
>JAPLLF010000554.1 GCA_026387715.1 Pseudomonadota bacterium | reverse complement strand
GGGATCTTGTACTTCTGCTCCCGGAGCCAGGTGTCGAGCCCGGCCGCCTCCTTCGCGGACAGGATCAGGATCTGGTACTCGCCGACCGTGAACTTCGCCTCGATGGTCACGCCGTGCCCCCCTCCACCCCCCTCGTCCTTTGGGGACTCAGCACGCGACATCGACATCGGGGGCGAGGGCATCCGGTCGTAGTCGGGCTCGATGCGGCAGGGATCCTGCTCCCAGTACTCGACCAGCCGCGGCGCGCCCATCTTCTCGACGTGGTCGAACACGTCGTTGCCGAGCGTCTTGACGTCGGCCTCCTTGAGCACGACCGGCACCGGGATGACCATCGCGAACGCTTCGGGCGGGCCCTTGTAGTTGTTCTGCATCGACAGCACGGTCCGCGTGCCCTGCCGCATCAGCACGACCTGGGTCGCGTCGTTGAACAACTTCTGGTCGCCGCCGGCGACGTAGAAGCCGCAGAACGCGTCCGCCGGTGGCGAAAGCGCGAGGGTCGCGAGCGCGAACGCCAGCGCCGTGGTCATGGTCGACAGGGGTCTCATCGCGGCAGGATAGACAAGCGCGGCCGCGGTGTCCTTGGCCGCGCAATTGTCTTTGCCCGATTACAACCGCGTGGTGTGGCACCATCGCTCGATGGGACGCCCCCTCGTGATCGCCTGCCTCCTGCTCGTGGGCGCAGGGTGCCGACCACGCCCGATGGTGCTCGACCGCAGCCTGGCGGTGATGCGGAGCTTCGTGCCGCGCTGGCGAACCTCCGCTCCCGGCGACTTCCCGGGCAGCGCCGAGCGGCGACGGCCGACGATCCCGCAGCGCTGTCTCGATGATGCGCGCGGCCCCGGCTGCTACCTCCGGCTCCGACGTCGCCCGAGCGCGCTCGCTTCGTGCGGGCCTCGAACACTCCGCGTTGGCGATCCGCCGCCGACGGACGCCGACACCTCCGGCTTCCGACGAGAACGCGTGGCACGCTCGCGCTGGGCGTGTTCTCCCGAAGCGTAAGTTGAGGCTCAGTTGTCGGTGCTGACGACGCGCGCTTCGGGGAGGTCGGCCGGGCCGAGCGCCGACGGCGGCGGGGTGCGGTTGCGGCCCGCGACGACGTAGACGAGGCCACCGACGAGCAGCACGCCGAAGCCGATGGCGGCCTCCTTCGGGTTGGACTCGAGCTGCGCATAGGCGATCCACGCGGACAGCGCGATGAACAGGATCGGCGTGACCGGGTATCCCCACGTGCGGTACGGCGACTCGAGGCCGCGCTTGCGCATGATGAACAGCGCCCCGACGGTGAGCGCCGCGAAGATCGCGAGGGTGAAGCCGACGAAGCGGATCAGCGAGCCGAGGTCGCCGATCAGCACGAACGCGATGCCGAGGCCGGCCTGCCAGAGGATGGCGACGGTCGGCACGCCGCGCTTGTTGTGGAACGCGAGCGACTTCGGCAGCGCGCGATCGGCGGCCATCGCCGCGTACACGCGCGGGCCCGCCATGATCATCGCGCTGACCGACGACACGAGCGCGAGCGAGATCATCGCGGTGACGAGCTGGCCGGCGCGGTCGCCGAACAGCGAGCGCGCCGCGAGATCGCCGACCTCACCGACGCCCGCGAGCTTGCTCGACGGCGCGGCGTAGAAGAACACGAGGTTGAGGAGCACGTAGAGCACCATCACCGCGCCGGTGCCGAGCAGGAGCGCGCGCGGCAGCGTGCGCTGCGGGTCCTTGATGTCGGAGGCGATGTACGCGGCGGCGTTCCAGCCCGAGTACGCGAAGCTGACGTACATCAGCGCGGTCGCGAACCCCATCGTGCCCATGTTCGCCAGCCCGCCGTGCTCGCTCGCCAGGTTGCCCCAGTCGCCGTGGCCGACGATCAGCCCGCCGAGGATGAACACGACGATCAGCACGACCTTGGCCGCCGTGCGGC
>JAPLLF010000416.1 GCA_026387715.1 Pseudomonadota bacterium | reverse complement strand
ATCGAGATCGGCGTCACCCCCGGGCAGGTGGCAACGGGCGCACACCCGCGCGACGATCGGCGCGACCGCCGCTTGCCACGCGGGATCCGCGCGGGGCGCGTCGAGCGTGTAGCGGACGACGGGCGCGGTCGCCCGCGCGAGCCACACCCCGGTCGTGCGCGACGGAAAGATCGCCGCCTGTCGGGCCTCGGCGGCCACCGCGACGACGGCGCCGTGGTGGTCCTTCGCGAGCAGCTGGTCGCCGGCGAGCAGCCACAGGCGTGCGCCCGACGCGACGAGCCGTCGGGCGGCGGGTGCGGCGACCCGGACGAGGCGCGTCCCATCGGCCTGATAGACCACGCCGCCCGCGATCGCGACGAGCGTCGGCGACGGGCCCTCCTCTTCGAGGAACCCGACGCCCGTGGCGCCGGAGATCGCGTAGCGGACCTGCGTGCGGTGCGCGAGGTCGAAGACGACGATGGCGCGACGCGAGGCGATCGCGACGTGGTCGCGCGCGGCGGCGACCACCGACGCGGGCTCGCCGGTGAACCTCATCACGTGGCCGCCGGTGGTCACGACGGCGCCGTCGCCGAGCCCGATCACCGAGGTCGCGCCTGCGCTCGCGATCGCCCGCACCTGCGCGTCCGCGACCCCGAGCCGCGCGTCGACGTCCTCCACGCCACCGCTCGGGGTGATCCGCCACAGCGCGCCACCCGCGATCCCGACGACCCACGCCTCGCCATCAGGGGCGCCGATCGCCACGCCGGCCTGCCACACGGCGGCGTGGCCGTCGACCGTCGGCGCATCCACCTTCGCGACGATCTTGCCGTCGCGCACGATCGCCACCACGTCGCGCGTGAACGCGAACGTCGCGTCGCCGAGCTCGACCACCGCGACGATCTCACCCGCGAGGGGCAGCGTCGCGCTCACCGTCGCGGGCACGCGCGAGAGGTGCACCCCGCTGCACGAGAGCAGGGTCGCGACGGCCGCGACGAGCAGGCGCTTCAAGCGCGCGATTCTGGCGCAACGGCCCCGGCTTGTATACGCCGCGTCGGCGAGGGCACCTGCTACGCTGCCCGGGCGGCCTCATGCGACGTTCGTTGCCCACCTGGATCGTCGCGCTGTCGGCGCTGGTCGCGCGCGATGTCGTCTCCGATCCGACGCCGACCCCGACGCTCCCCGACTATCGTTACTTCCGCGCCCTGAGCGTCGATCTGCTCGGGCGCGTCCCGACCCGCGACGAGCTCGCCGCGCTCGAGCGTCCGGACTTCCGGGTCGACGCATGGATCGACGCGCACCTCGGCGGGGCGGCGTACGCCGAGCGCCTGCGCCGGATCTACATGGACCTCCTGCGGCTCGAGTCGTCGCCGACGACGCACTACGATCGACCGGCGGTGTCGCTGCGGCACGGCCTGATCGAGGGACCTCACGGCAAGCTCGACGTCTACTACCGCAACGGCCAGCGGCGGACCGATCCGCTGATCGACGGCACGTTCTGCTTCACGATCGCCGAGACCGGCCTCAAGGTCGTGCCCGACGGCGCGCCGCAGGGCCAGGCGCGGCCGATCACGCAGCAGCTGCTCGACGCGCGCACCGTCGAGATCAAGCCGTGGTGGCTCTACGCGGACTATCGCGAGCGCGCGCCCCACGATCGCGCGGGCCCCGACTGGACGGCGCGGTATCCGGGGCTCGATCTGTTCCTGCCCCTGTTCGTCGATCCCGACCAGACGCCGACCACGACGATCCGCGTCTGCCGCGAGGAGGCGCAGCAGACGCCGAACGGGCGCATCGTCGTGACCGGGCAGGTGCCGCGCGCGGATCTCGTGATCCCGCCGGGGCGCTGGAGCTACCCACCGTTCGACTCGACGTACGCCCAGGCCCACGTGGGGGAGGTGATCTCGTGCCTGTCCGGGACCGGCTTCCAGAGCTCGCCCGAGTGCGGCTGCGGGGTGGGCCTCGAGCGCTGCATCCCGAACGGCCCCGCCGGGTTCTCGCTGGCGGTGAAGGCGCCGCTCGGTGTCGACACCCCGTTCCTCGCGATCCCGCGCACGGCGAGCTCGTGGCTCGCGCAGTGGTGGGCCGAGGAGGCCAAGCACTTCCTCGACGACATCTTCGCGTCCGATCGCGACGTCCGCGACCTGCTGACCAGCCCGGGCACGATGATCAACGGTCCGCTCGCGCAGTTCTACCGCGCGCTCGCGGGCGCGACGTGCTGCGGCACCGGCACCGAGCTCGGCTACGCGGAGCCGGAGCCCCTGTTCGAGCCCGATCGCGTGCCGGCGGAGATCTTGCCGATCGAGACCGCGCGGTGGACGGCGATCCCGGATCGCGGCCCCCACGCCGCGGGACTGCTCACGATGCCGGTGTTCCTGATGAAGTACGGGCCGCGGCGGGCGCGCGCGCACGTGCTGTCCACCGCGTTCCTGTGCAAGGACTTCGTCGCGGAGGCCGCGGCGCTCACGCCGTCGACCGAGCCCGATCTCACCAGGCGACCTGGCTGCGCGTCGTGCCACACGACGCTCGAGCCGATGGCTGCCTACTTCGCGCGCGTGACGGAGGCCGACTGGACGTACCTTCCACCCCGTCAGTTTCCGCTCTCGATCGCGCGGTGCGCGGGCACCTATCCCAAGAAGCCGCCGGGCTGCAACGCGTACTACGATCCGGCGTTCGCGACGGCGACGTCGTCGAGCCTGCGCGGCGCCTACGCGGCGCCCGCCCACGCGGACGCGGGGCCGGTCGGGCTCGCCGAGGAGATCACTCGCGCGCCCGAATTCGCGGCGTGCGTGGTCCAGAACGTCGCGCAGTCGCTGCTCGGTCGATCGCTGACGCCCGCCGACGACCGCTGGAAGATCGACCTCGCGCAGCGCTTCGTCGACGGCGGCTACCGGATGCGCGCGCTGGTCCGCGCGATCCTGACGTCGCCGCGGTATCGCGACGTCAACGATCGCAAGCCCGCGGTGCCGCGGTGATCGGCGAGGCTGCGCTCGTCGGGCTCGTCGGGCTCGTCGGGCTGGGTGGCTGCGGTCGGCCGGACGTGGTCGAGCCGAGCGCGCCAGCGCCGCTACCCGCCCATCACGCGTTCACGCTCGACGCGACGCCCAAGCAACACCGGCGCATGGTCCCGCCCGAGGCGTTCCTGCGCGCGTACCTCCAGTGGTTCGGCGGGCTCGCGCCGCTCGAGGTCCAGCGCCGGGCGAAGGTCGACGGCCTGTTCGACACCTGGAAGGACTACCTCGCGGCGCTCGGGCTGCCGGACTACCAGGTCGACACGCCGCGCATGACCGAGAGCAACACGATCATGCTCGCGACCCTCGGGCGGCTCGCCGAGGCGCTGTGCGTGCGCGCGGTCGAGCACGATCTCGTCGCGCACCCGCCGATCGATCAGCGCGCGATCTTCGCGTTCGACGAGCCCGACGGCGACCTGACGCTCGCCGCGTTCACGCCGCGGTTCGACGTCTTGCACCGGACGTTCCTGAGCTACCCGGCCGCGCTCGCGCCGGCCGATCGCGCCGCGCGGTTCTACGCGCTGTTTCGGGAGGTGGCGTCGCACCACGCGGGGGGCGGCGCGCTGACCCCGGCGCGGACGGCGTGGGCCGCGATCTGCACGGCGCTCGTGCAACACCCCGAGACGGAGCTCTACTGATGAAGCGTCGCGCGGCGTTGCAGCTCCTCGGCGCGGGCGCGGCCGCGCTCGCGACGCGCCCGTGGTCGCCGCTGTGGGCGGGCGCGGGGACGTCGTCCGACGACTTCTTCATCTTCATCCACGCGGCCGGCGGCTGGGACGTCACGCTGTGGGCGGACCCGCGCAACGAGACCAAGGGCCTCGTCGTGCCGGCGAGCAAGACCAACACGGACGTCGGCCAGCTCGGGCACTGGACCGACGCGGCCAACGGCTCGTTCGAGATCCTCGCGCCCGGCGACTCGGCGCTGCGGTTCGGGCCAGGGATCGGGAACCTGTTCGACCATCGCAACCGGCTGACGATCTTCAACGGCATCGCGATGAACTCGGTGAGCCACGAGGACGCCGTCGTGTACTCGTTGACCGGCCGCCATCGCACGGGCGGGTCGGTGCCGGCGGCCTCGATCGATGTCGTCGTCGCGAACGAGCTCGGCAGAAACCAGCTGATGCCCGACGTCGCGATCAAGTTCGGCTCGCACTACGTCGGCGACAACCTCGGCGCGCACGCGATCCCGCTGCGGGTGACGAGCGTCGAGGAGATCACGCGGTCGTTCGCGCGCAGCGACGTGGTGCTCGACGGCGCCGATCGTTCGCGAATCACCGCGCTGCTCACCGACGAGGCGCGCCAGCTCGCGGGCGGCTCCACGCATCCCGAGCCCTACCAGCAGCTCGCCGTCCAGCACGCCGCGCTGCCGCGGCTGCTCGGCGGTGACCTCGGCACCGCGTTCGACGCGCGGCAGCTCCAGGCCGCGTACCCGCAGTTCAACTACAAGTCCGTCGTCCAGGGCAACCTCGCGGTGAGCGCCGCGTTCGCCGTCGAGGCGATCAAGCGCAACTTCGTGCGCTGCGTCAGCTTCAACCTCGGTGGCCTCGACACCCACGGCGCGAACTATCGCCAGCACGCGCACACGCTCCAGGAGCTGTTCGGCACCGTCGCGATCATGCTCCAGCTGCTCGACGCGACGCCGCACCCCACCCGGCGCGCGACCAGGCTCAGCGAGCGCACGCACATCGTCGTGCTCAGCGACTTCTGTCGGACGCCGCAGATCAACATGCTCGGCGGGCGCGACCACTACCCGAACAACTCCGCGCTCGTGATCTCGCCGCGGTTTCGCGGCGGCCGCAGCTTCGGCCGGACCGACGACGAGCAGCTGCTCCCGGTCGAGGCCGGGCGGTTCACCGACGGGCGCCGCGCGATCACCCCCGCCGACGTGCTCGCGACGTTCCTCGGCGCGTTCGCGATCGATCCCCGCCGCTACATGCGCGACGGCGAGATCATCAGGGACGTCCTCGTCTGAGTCGGCGGGATGGCCGCCGTCGCCGGGCGCGCCACGGCGGGCTTGAGCTTGATCGCGACGAAGATCGCCAGCAACACCCACAGCAGCGAGAACCGGAGTCCCTGATGCGCCATCGAGTGCATCAGCAGGGGGAGCAACATGAAGGCGAGCCGGCGCTGTGCCCCGCGCACGACCCGCCACACGAAGATCGTGAACAGCACGACGCCGATGATCCCGTACGAGAACAGGATCGTGCCGGCCGACGAGTGGATCTCGAGGTTGTGCTGCTTGGTGTCATCGGCGAACCGATCGGCGTGCCCCTCGGCTGCGCCGGTGAACAGGTACTCCTTGTTCTCCCAGATGCGATCGTAGCCGCGGTCCTCGAAGAAGTTGCGATTCGGATCGCGGTCCTCGGTCATCCGGCGCTGCGAGGTGTCGATCGCGTCGGACACCGGCCCGCCCGACAGCACGAGCCCGATCGCCGCCAGCGCCGCGATCGCGATCACGCGCGGGTTGGAGAACATCAGCAGGATGAACAGCACGCCGATGCCGATCAGCGCCGAGCGCGACGCGGTCAGCAGCGCGAGGTAGGCGCAGCCCGTGAGCCCGATGCTCGACTTGACGAGGCCGAGCCCGACGCGGCGCTGGGTCACCGAGATCAAGCACGCCGCGAGCAGCGAGAAGTAGCCGAGCTGGTTCGAGTTGTTGAAGAACAGCGAGGTTCGCACCTTGCCGAAGTTGATGAGGAACGACGCCGCCACCTGGAACAGCGTGATGGCGAGAACCGCGTAGAGCGTCGCCTTGAGGAACCGATCGCCGAACTGCAGGTACAGGATCATCGCGAGCAGAAACAACGTCGCGTTGTAGACGTAGTACATCGGGTTGAGGACGGTGACGCCCCACTCCCAGAGGATCGCGGACCACCCGACGTTGACGACGATCGCCCAGATCGTGAACCAGGTCAGCGCGCGGAACACGTCGCGCATCGGCCTGGGCAGCTTGCCGTCCCAGCGCTTCATCGCGAACGGCAGCATGAAGATCGCGAAGGCATCGACGGGCTGCGGATAGCCGCTCGGCAGGAGCTTGAACGGGATCAGAAAGATGTAGAGCCCCCACGTCGCGAGCAGAGGTTCGCGGAACAGCTCGCGGAGCGCGCGCAGACCTTTCGACAAGGCGTTCATGGCAAGGGGCGAGGCGTTAGTGGCCGAGGTTCCGTATCACGTTCGAACCATTCGGTCTTTGCCTTTCGCCTGGCGCGGCGAGTAGCCTGCTAACGCCTCGATGCCCATACCAAAGATCGGCCAGGACGCGGCGCCGCTCGAGCGACCCCTACGGATGTTCCCGAGCGCGCGCGAGGCGTTTCGCGTGTTCCTCGCGCAGGCGGCCGACCCCGGCAAGCGCGTCCTGCTGCCTGCCTACATCGGATGGTCGGCGCGGGAGGGATCCGGCGTGTTCGACCCGATCGCCGCGGTCGGCCTGACTCCCGGCTTCTACCGGGTCGACGCGCAGCTCCACGTCGACCTCGAGGACCTCGAGCGGCAGCTCGTGCGCGGCGCCGGCGTCGTCGTCCTCATCCACTACTTCGGGCACGTCGATCCAGGCTACCGGGAGGCGGTCGCCCTCGCGCGCAGGTACGGCGCGCTGATCGTCGAGGACGAGGCCCACGCCATGCTCACCGATCTGTACGGTGGCACCTGCGGGCGGCTCGGCGACGTCTGCCTGTTCTCGCTGCACAAGCTGCTGCCGATGCCGACCGGAGGAGCGCTCGTGGTCAACCCGTCGGGCCGCGCGCTCGTCGAGGGCCTCGCGAGCGCGCCGGATCCCTCGATCCGCGCGCCGTGGGACTTCGACCTCCACGCCATGGTGGCGGCTCGTCGCGCCAACGCCGCGCTGCTCGCCGAGCTCCTCGCGCCGCTCGCGGGCCGGGTCGATCCACTCTGGACGCTGCCACCCGAGGAGGTGCCGCAGACCTTCGCGGTGAAGATCCGGGGCGTGTCGCGCGACGTTTTGTACGAACGCATGAACGCCCGTGGGTTCGGCGTCGTCAGTCTCTATCACACGATGATCACGCCCCTCTCGATCGACGAGTTTCCGATCTCGCACGAGCTCGCCCGCACCGTGATGAACCTCCCGGTCCACCAGGAGGCGACCGCGGACAGCCTGCGCGCGCTGGTCGTCGAGCTCGGCCGTCAGCTGGAGCTGCTGGCGTCGTGACCCTCGACCTGCAGATCTGGGACGCGCGGGACGCCGACGACCGCGCCCGGTGGGCCCAGCTCCACGCGGCGTGGCCCGATCGCGAGGTGTCCGCGCATCCCGCGTACCTCCAGCTGTTC
>JAPLLF010000649.1 GCA_026387715.1 Pseudomonadota bacterium | reverse complement strand
TCTCGACCTAGCCGAGGAAGTGCGAGACCTCGGCGTGCCCGCGGTACACGCCATCGGGATCCGGGAACAGCCGCGCGCACGCGCTGCCCTCGACGACGGCGGCGTTCTCCTTCTACGCCGACCGCACCCCGGTCGGGCTCGCGGCCGTCGACGCCTTGATCAGCTCGAACAGCGACTGGACCTGCGGCGCGCCGTCGACGTGCCACGAGGCGTTGAAGATCTTGTGGCGGCAGTGCTCGCTGTTGGCCTGCGCGAACATCATGAGCTCGACGTCGGTCGGGTCGCGGCGCAGCTCGCCGTAGCGCCGCGCGAGGTAGCCGATCTCGTCGTCGGCGAGCGCGAGCCCGAGCCGCGTGCTCGCCTCGCGCAGCACGCGCGCTGGATCGCTGCCCAGCGCGACGGTGGCGAGCGGGCGCGGCTCCCCCGCGGACGCGACCACGCGCTCGAGGTGCGCGGGGTCGACGATCACGGTCTCCGTCATGCGATCCGCGAGCGCCGCGCCGAGCGTCGCCGGCACCAGCGCCACGCCGGTCGCGGTGTACGCGAGCACGCGCTCGATGCGAACGACGGCCTCGAGGCCACAGACGTGCGCGATGTCGGTCGCCTTCGACGACCACGGGGACGTCGTCCCGATGCGCGGCGCGATCCAGAACGTCGTGGTCGCAGCCGCTGCCACCGTCGCCGGCGCCGAGATCATCGCGCCCGACGGCGTCATGTCGGCGACCTCCGGGCCGTACGTCAGCATGTGCGTGAGCTGGCGCTGCTCGTCGGGCGTCGGCTCGCGCGACATCACCACGAGGTGCGCCCAGCGGGTGTCGAGCATCGCGAGGCCGGGCGCGATCGCCTGGAGCTTGGCGAACGACCGCGCGCGCCGCGACGGACTGAGCGCCGCCCGACCGAGGACCGTGAACATCACTTCGCATCCAGCGCGGCGGCGATGCGCGCGACCGGCTCGCGGGTGTCGGGAACGAACGTCCTGCCGGTCACGAGCTCGTAGCTCGCGATGTATCGCTTCGCGGCCTCGACGCGGACGTCGTCCGGCATCACCGGCGGCGTGCCGTCACCGGTCCACTTCGCCTCGCCGGCGAGCCAGCGCCGCACGTACTCCTTGTCGAGGCTCCGCGGCTCCTCGCCGGCGGCGAGCCGCGTCGCGTAGTCGGCGGCGTACCAGTAGCGCGACGAATCCGGCGTATGGATCTCGTCGATGAGCACGATCGTGCCGTCGGTGGCGACGCCCATCTCGTACTTGGTGTCGGCGAGGATGAGCCCCTGCTTCGCGGCGTGGGCCTGCCCCGCGGCGAACAGCTTCGCGGCGATCGCGGCCGCGCGATCGAACAGCTCCGGATCCATCCGGCCCATCGCGAGGAGCTCCTCGCGCGAGACCGAGACGTCGTGATCGCCCTTGGCCGCCTTGGTCGACGGCGTGAGGATCGGCGCGGCGAGCGGCTGGTTCTTGGTCATGCCGTCGGGCAGCGCGTGCCCGCAGAACGTGCGCGCGCCCGCCTCGTACGCCTTCCAGATCGACGTCGACGTGACGCCGGTCAGGTAGGCGCGCATGACGAGCTCGACGGGCAGAGGCTCGCACTCGCGCGCGATCATCACGTTCGGATCGGGGACCCGCAGCATGTGGTTCGGCGCGAGGTCCTGCGTGAGCTCGAACCAGTAGGCCGCGAGCTGGTTGAGCACCTGCCCCTTGAACGGGATCGAGCCGACGACGGCGTCGAACGCGCTCAGGCGATCGGTCACGACGATCACGCGCTCCCCGCGCTCGCGATCGATGTAGCAATCGCGCACCTTGCCGTCGTAGCGCGGCAGCGCGCGCCCGCCGATCGAGGTCCACGGCGTGGCGTCGAGCGTGTGCCCGAGCTGCGCGCGCAGGGTGGCGTCGAGGGTGGTGGTCACGCGACCCCTCCGAGCGCGCGGTCCATGATCGTCCGGGCGTGGCGCAGGTGATGGCCGAGATCGAAGCACGCGTCGAGCGCCTCCGCGCCGAGCCGCGACCCCACCTCGGGATCGTCGCCGAGCAGCGTGCGAAACCGATGCGGACGCGCGCCGGTCTCGCCTGCCGCGGCCGCCTCGTCGACGGCCGCGAGCGCCGCGCGCTGCACCATCACGTAGGCCTGCTGGCGCGGCAGCCCGGTGCGCACGAGGGCCAGCAGCACGGCCTCGGAGAAGTACAGCCCGCCCGTGCGATCGAGGTTCGAGCGCATCCGCGCGGCGTGCACGACGAGCCCGGCGACGAGCGTCGTCGCGCGCGCGGTCATGAAGTCGGCCAGGATCGTGGCGTCGGGCATCGCGACGCGCTCGACGCTCGAGTGCGAGATGTCGCGCTCGTGCCACAGCGCGACGTCCTCGAGCCCCGCCCCCGCGTAGCCGCGCAGCAGCCGCGCGAGCCCGCACAGGTTCTCGCTGAGGATCGGGTTCTTCTTGTGGGGCATGGCGGAGCTGCCCTTCTGGCCCTTGCCGAACCCCTCCTCTGCCTCACCGACCTCCGTGCGCTGCCAGTGGCGCACGCCGAGCGCGATCTGCTCGATCGCCGTGCCGAGCAGCGCCAGCGCCGAGAGGACCTCGGCGTGCCGGTCGCGACCGACGATCTGGGTCGCCACGGTCTCCGGGCGGAGCCCCAGCTCCGCGAGCGCCTGCGCCTCGATCGCGGGATCGAGGTTGCCGTACACGCCGACCGCGCCGGCGATCTTGCCGACCGAGATGGCCTCGCGTGCCCGCACGAGCCGCTCGCGCGCGCGCGACGTCTCGGCGAACCAGCGAGCGAACGTGAGCCCGGCCGTGACCGGCTCGGCGTGGATGCCGTGCGACCGCCCGATCATCGGCGTCGTCGCGTGCTCGCGCGCCCGTGTGGCAAGCGCCGCGAGCAGCCCGACGAGCGTCACGTCGATCATCTCGAGGGCGTCGCGGGTCTGGATCGCGAGCGCGCTGTCGAGCACGTCGGACGACGTCATCCCGAGGTGAAGCCAGCGGGCCGGCTCGCCCGCGAGCTCCTCGACGTGGGTCAGGAACGCGATGACGTCGTGACGGGTCACGGCCTCGATCGCGAGGATGCGCGCGGGATCGAGCTTGCCACCCGCCGAGGCGCGCACGAGGTCCGCGGTTCCAGTGGGGACGGTGCCGGCGCGCTCCATGGCGCGACAGGCGGCGAGCTCGATGTCGAGCCAGAGCTCGAACCGGCGTTTGTCGTCCCACACCGCTGCGAGCTCGGGGCGCGAATAGCGTGTGATCACGCGAGTTCTTACCGCGCGGTCAGCGTGCGATCAACCACACCGCGAGCGCGACGAGCGACGCGATGATCACGACGATCGACCCCCAGAACACGAGCGACCACAGCTTGCGTTCGCGTGCCTGCCTGGGATCGCGTGGCGGCGCGATCGTCCCCAGGCCGTGCGCCGGGGTGGTGGTGTGAGCGCGACGCGCGGCCTCCGCGACCGACCCGATCGAGCGGATCTGGACCTTCGGCGGCGCGACGTGCTGCGGACGCTGCGGCGGTGCGGCCACCGCTTGCACGCGCTCCGCCGCGAGCTCGGCGGGCGTCTTCATCGAGATCGCGCGCATCGGCTCGGGTGAGCGACCCTCGTAGACCTTCGTCGGCGGCTCGTCGTCGATGACCGGCAAGGGGGGCGGACGCGTTGGGATCGGCGGTGGGCGACGCGTCATGCTCACGCCTTGCCCGTCGATCCGAAGCCGCCAGCCCCTCGGTCGGTCGAGGTCAGCTCGCTCGCGTCGGCGACCTCGACGATCTCGGCCTGGAGCGCCGGGGCGATCACCAGCTGGCAGATGCGGTCCTTCGGCTTGATCGTCACCGGATGATCGCCGAGGTTCGCGAGCACCACGACGACGTGCCCGCGGTAGTCGGCGTCGATCGTCGCCGGGCTGTTCGCCAGCGTGATGCCGTGATCACGCGCGAGACCCGAGCGGGGCCGGAGCTGGCCCTCGTAGCCGCGCTCGATCTCCATCGCGAGACCGGTGGCGATCGGCGCACGCCGGCCTGGCTCGATCACGATCGGTGCATCGATCGCCGCCGTGAGATCCAGCCCTGCTGCATCCACCGACATGTAGCGTGGCAGCGTGGCCTCGGGGTGGAGCCGGTGGATCTTCACGCGCGGGGACATCGATCGCACGGAATCATACGCGAACCACGCTACGATCGACGCGATGGTCCGTCTATTGCTCGGGGTCGTGAGCGCCGGAATTTCTCTCGCCGCCTGCGCCGCCGACGTCGACGGACCTCCGCGCTGCACGGATCCGAAGTACGGCGATGGCACGTGCGATCTCGAGACGAGCTGCGCCGCGCCCGACATCGATTGCTTCCGCACCTTCGACACGCAGGCCGAGGCCCAGACGTTCTACGCGGCGCACCAGCCGGCGGGTCGCCCCGCGGCGTCCGCCGCGGATCCGCGCTTTCGCAAGATGCACCAGCTCCTGCTCGACGGCTGGGCCGCGTACCAGGCGACGAACGACGTCGGCGACCTCGCGAGCGCCGAGCCGCAGCTCGTGCTCGTCGACAGCGACGACGTCAACGCGTTCGTGGCCGCGCCCGTCGACACCCGGGTCGCGTTCTCGGTCCAGGTCCACACCGGGCTCATCGACCTGATGACCTCCGATGACTCCGTGCTCGGCGTCGTGATGCACGAGCTCGCGCACGGGCTCAAGCTCCACGTGTTTCCCGAAGTGAAGGATCGGCTGCGCGCGTACTACGTCGCGGCGGGCGACGAGCCGTTCGGGCGCGAGCAAGCCGACGACGCGACGGCCCGCCAGGCCGCGGAGACGTGGCTCGGCGTCGCCCGGGAGGTGAACTACTTCGACGATGCCGAGCTGGGTGGCCTCCCGTTGGGGGGGCTGCTCGGCGATCTGTTCTACGCGGAGCTCGCCGAGCACGCGAGCGTGAACCTCGCGACGTGTCAGACGCCCATGACGACGGTCCTCGACATCCGTGCCGCGATCGCCGGCACGCTCGACAAGCTCACCAGCGGGACCACCCTCACCGCGAACGACACGCAGGCGATCCTGACGGCGATGACGAACCTGCGCGATCAGTGCTTCGTCAACTTCACGGGCGGGGATCCGGTCCACGTCCTCGCGCAGGTCTACCAGCTCGACGAGGCCGCGTTCCGCGCGACGCTCGCCCCCGAGCTGCGGGCGAAGATCGACGGCAAGGAGTTCGTCAGCGGACTGTACAACTGGGTGCTCTACGACCGCCGCCGCATGCGCGAGACCGAGGCAGCGTTCCAGGCCTCCACCGGCCAGCCGTGGACCCAGCTCCGCTACTTCTCGACCGAGGAGGACGCCGACGACACGTCGGTGATCGTGCTCGCCAAGGCGGGCCTCCAGGCCGACGCGATCAGCGACGTGATCCTCAAGCTCCAGCCCGGCGTCGAGGCGCCGTGTCGAGCGGCGCTGGCGGGGGCGACCGCGATCCCGTATGGCGACCGCCTCACCGACGATCATCACGGCGACTGCTGGCGTGCCGATCACGCCGCCCGCTTCGAGATCCACGTCGCATCGGCGGCGCCACGAACGATCGACGATCACGGCCGGCTGATCCCGATCCGGCTCGGGCCCGCGACGACGTTGCAGGCGCCGCCGACGTTATCGCCCGCGGCCCTGGCCGCGCGTGTGAAGCAGCTCCGCTCGCGTGACTAGAGAAAAAGTGGCCCCCGGGCCTGTACCCGGATCCGGGGGCCGATCCCACGAGCTTTTGCGGCTCGTGGGGTGCCGGTTTCGCTCACCAACGGCATTTATCGGCGTTTAGATCTAAGCACTCGCGACCTGCCGTTGGTCAAAGACACCACATGAGGTGGAGGTGTCTGCCGGATTCGAACCGGCATCTCGAGTAACTGCGCCGACGTTCAGAGATGGCGAGCTCGGCGGTTTGAGTTTGGGAGCAAGATTGAGATCTTCGTCGACCGCGCGACACGGCCCGCGTTGTGGGCCGCGCGTCTACCATTTCGCCACGGGGTCCTAAGTCGGAGTGACTCCGGGAGGATTCGAACCTCCAAGCCGCGCTGGTCTCTTGGTTGAGTTTGACGATGAACTTGAGTCTGTCTCCAAAATCTCAAATCGGTTATGCGCCGAACAAGAAGTCGAACACCTCCTTGGCGAGCTTCTTGTCGGGCGCCTCGACGGCGTTCGCCTGTTCACGGGCGAACTTGACCGCGTTCGTGAGCTTCTCGATGCGCTGCAGGATGACCTTCTTGCGCGGCGACGCGATCGCCCCCGAGTACTTGATCGTCAGCCAGGTGCCGGCGATGACGTCCTCGGTGATCAGCTGCGTCTGCGCCGGGTGCTCCTTGGTCGCCTCGTAGAGCGTGATCGGACGCTGGACCTTCTTGGAGCGTTGCGTCGACGTCGGGTCGGTCTTGTAGAGCCCCGTGCCCGGATCGACGCTCCAGTCGGAGCCGGCATCGAGCTCGGACATCTTCGTCACGAACGTGTGCAGATCCGACAGCTGCTTCTCGAGGAACAGGAGGTACGTCGCCGGGACGTCCTCGAGCAGGGTCCGGCCATCGACCACGACGTTGGCCCGGGCGACGCAGTTCGCCCAGTCCTTCGTCGCGGTGATGTCGAACAGCTCGGCGAGCCCCTTGGCGACGCGCTCGAGGACCTCGCTGGCCATGTACTGGACCTTCTGGCTCTCGGCCGGATAGGTCTCGCCCTCCTCGTCACGCGACTGGTAGGACTTGTGGAACCCGTTCATCAGGGTCGGCTTCTGCGTCGCCTGATGGAGGTCGGTGAACTCGCCATAGACGCGAGTCTTGATCCCTTTTTCGATCGCGAGGATCTGATTCAGCTTGGCCACGACGACCTCCTTCCGCTCCAACCTGGTTGGAGCTCAAACAACCTCAGATGATGTAGTTGTGAACTTCTTCGGGCGCCGGGTTGGCGTCGAGGGCCTCGCGGCGCGACAGACGGATCTTGCCGTCGCGGTCGACCTTGATGCACTTGACGATGACCTCGTCACCCTCGGACAGGACGTCCTCGACGGCGCGGATGCGCTCCTTCGCGACTTCCGAGATGTGGAGCAGGCCGTCGGTGCCCGGCATGATCTCGACGAACGCGCCGATCTCGACGATCTTCTTCACGATGCCGTTATAGAACTGGCCGACCTCGGGCTCCATCAGGAGGCCCGAGATGAGCGCCTGGGCCTGCTCGAGCGCCTTGGAGTTGGCCGACGCGATCGACACCGTGCCGTTGTCGTTGATGTCGATGTGCGCGCCGGTCTGCTCCTGGATCGCACGGATGGTCTTGCCACCGGGTCCGATGATGTCGCGGACCTTGTCCGGCTTGACCTGCACCGTGACGATGCGCGGCGCGTAGACCGAGACCTCGTCGCGCGCGCTCGCCATCGCCGCGTCCATCTTCTCGAGGATGTGGATGCGACCGCGCTTGGCCTGCGCCAGCGCCTCTTCGAGGATCTTGCGGGTGAGGCCGTCGACCTTGATGTCCATCTGCAGCGCGCAGATGCCGCGGCGCGTGCCGGTCACCTTGAAGTCCATGTCGCCGAGGTGATCCTCGTCGCCGAGGATGTCAGAGAGGATGACGTAGTCATCACCCTCCTTCATGAGCCCCATCGCGATGCCCGCGACGGGCGACTTCACCGGCACGCCGGCGTCCATGAGGGCGAGCGAGCCGCCGCACACCGACGCCATCGACGAGCTGCCGTTGCTCTCGAGGATGTCCGACACGACGCGGATCGTGTACGGGAAGTCTTCGTAGATCGGGACGATCGCCTCGACCGAGCGCTCGGCGAGGAAGCCGTGGCCGACCTCGCGACGCGACTGGCCGCGCAGGGGCTTGACCTCACCCGTCGAGAACGGCGGGAAGTTGTAGTCCATGTAGAAGGTCTTCTTGAGATCACCACGCAGGGTGTCGAGCTTCTTCTCGTCGTACTTGGTGCCGAGCGTCACGGCGACGAGCGCCTGGGTCTCGCCACGGGTGAACAGCGCCGAGCCGTGCGCGCGCGGGAGCACGCCGGTCTCGACGGTGATCATGCGGATCTCGTCGGGGTCGCGGCCGTCGATGCGCTTGCGGGTCGACAGCGTGTTGCCACGCGCCCACTTCTTCTGGATCTTGGAGAACGCCGTGTCGACGTCCTTGCTCTTGCCGACCCACGGCTGACCTTCGGCGGTCAGCTGCGAGCGGGTCTCGGTGTGGAGTGAAGACATGCCCGCGGCGCGCTTCTTCTTGTCCTTGATCGTCATCGCGGCGGCGAAGCGATCCCAGACGAGCTCCTTGACCTTCTTGGTGAGCGCCTCGTCGGTGACGGGCGGCGTGAACGGGCGCTTCTCCTTGCCGTTGGCGGCGCGGAGACGCTCCTGCATCTCGATGAGCGGCTGGATGGCGGCGTGGGCGAACAGGAGCGCGTCGATGACGGTGTCCTCCTGCAGCTCCTCCATCTCACCCTCGACCATCATGATCGCGTCCTTCGAGGCCGCGACGATGATGTCCATGTCGGACTTCTCGCGCTCGTCGAACGTCGGGTTGGCGACGAACACGCCGTCGATGCGGCCGACGCGGACGCCCGCGAGCGGGCCCGCCCAGACGAGGTCCGAGCAATGCAGCGCCGCGCTGGCGCCGGTCATCGCGAGGACGTCGGTCGGGTTCTCCTTGTCGAACGACACCACCGACGCGATGATCTGCGTGTCGATGAACCAGCCCTTGGGGAACAAGGGGCGAACCGGGCGATCCATCAGCCGGCAGATCAGGATCTCCTCGTTCGTCGTGCGGCCTTCGCGACGGAAGAACGACCCCGGGATCTTGCCCGACGAGTAGAAGTTCTCGCGGTACTCGCAGGTCAGCGGCATGAAGTCGATGTCGCGGGGCTGCACCGAGCCCGCGGCGGTGACGAGGACCATCGAGTCCCCGCAACGAATGACGACCGAGCCAGAGGCCTGCTTGGCCCACTTGCCAGTCTCGATGATGATCTCTTTGCCGCCAACAATGGCGGATTCCTTGACGTACGGCATACGGTCTCCTGAGTGCTTCGCGCCCTCGAAGCCGAGCTCGCACGCCGGTCGATTTCTCTGTCCAGGCCCTCGTCGTGGAGACGAGGGCTTCGACAGAACGATCAACCCGCCGATCTCGAAGAACTACGGGAACGCTACGGTTTCTGACGGTTAGATGAGTTCGGACGGCGTTATGGCACAGGTCGAACCGACCGTCTAGAAGTTTGGTGTTGAACACCCACCCGCGGGAACGCGCGAGCGCGCGGTGTGGCGGCGGCGATTGTGGACGCCTCCGAGGGCTGCGCGGCAGTCATGAAGTCGACGAAGGCACCGTGGGGCGAGCCGCCTGGTCAC
>JAPLLF010000989.1 GCA_026387715.1 Pseudomonadota bacterium | reverse complement strand
GCTTGAGCTCGAGCGTGAGCGACGCCAGGCTCGCGAGGAACGCGGCGTCCTTCTGCTCCGAGCCGGTCCACGGGCGGGCCGGACCGATGTGCTCGTGGCACAGCACGCCGACGAGCCGCAGCCCGGTGCGGATCGGCGCGTCGAGCAGCGCGCCGATGCCGAGCGGCGTCAGGTAGACCGCGGAGAACTCCGACGTCGCCGGGTCGGTGTGCGCGTCGTCGGCGGCGATCGTCTCCTCCTCGAGCATCGCGTCGAAGTAGCGCGGGAAGTCGGCCCGCGACAGCACGAGGCCGCGCGAGTGCGTCCCCGTCGTCGCCTCGTACAGATCGCTGCACTCGATCGTCGAGTCGTCCTCGGCGATCAACCACACGCTCGCGCGCGCGACCTTGAGCGCGCGCGCCGCGGTCTCGGTGATCGCCCGGATCGCGCCGTCGGGATCACCCTCGTACTGCTTCCAGACGCTCGCGAGCTCGGCGATCGCGTCCTGGGCGTGCAACGACGTACTGGAACCGGCGGTGGACAACGACCCACTATATCAGGACAGGCTGTACGATCCTGCCGTGTCCGAGCAGGAGCTTGTCGCCCTCGCGCGTCGCCGGTGGCGCGTGTCGCTGCTGTTGACCGCGACGATCGTCGTCGTGTACTTCGGCTTCATCGCGATGGTCGCGTTCGCACGCGACACGGTGGCGAGCCTCGTCGGCGACACCGTGTCGGTGGGCATCGTGCTCGGCGCCGCGACGATCGTGCTCGCGCCGCTGCTCACCGGGATCTACGTGTGGTGGTCGAACCGTCACTACGACGCGGCCGCCGCGCGGCTGCGATCGTCGACGGGAGATGGCTCGTGAAGCCGACGACGTCGATCGGTCAGGCGAACGTCACCGCGATCGTCGCGTTCGTGTTCTTCGTCGGGATCACGCTGGGCATCACCTACTGGGCGTCGCGCAAGACCCGCACGACCGCCGCGTTCTTCACCGCCGGCGGCAAGATCTCGGCGCTGCAGAACGGGTTCGCGCTCGCCGGCGACTACATGAGCGCGGCGAGCTTCCTCGGGATCGCCGGTATCGTGTCGACGTCGGGGTTCGACGGCCTCGTCTATTCGGTCGGCTGGCTCGTCGGCTGGCCGGTGATGATGTTCCTGATCGCCGAGCCGCTGCGCAACCTCGGCACCTACACGTTCGCCGACGTGCTGGCGTCGCGCATGCGCCCGCGGCCGGTGCGGATCGCCGCGGCGAGCGGCACGCTGGTCGTCGTCGCGTTCTACCTGATCGCGCAGATGGTCGGCGCCGGCAACCTGATCCAGATGATGTTCGGGCTCGACTACAAGGTCGCGGTCGCCGTCGTCGGTGGCGTGATGCTGCTCTACGTGCTGTTCGGCGGCATGATCGCGACGACGTGGGTGCAGATCATCAAGGCGATCCTGCTGCTCGCCGGCGCGCTGCTGCTCGCGATCCTCGTGCTCCGCGAGGTCGGCGGGTTCGGCGCGCTGTTCGATCGCGCCCGCGCGATGTACGGCGACGGCTTCCTCGCGCCCGGCAAGCTCGTCGCCACGCCGGTCGCGCGGTTCGACACGATCTCGCTCGGCATCGCGCTGATGTTCGGCACCGCCGGGCTGCCGCACATCCTGATGCGGTTCTACACGGTGCCCGACGCGGCGACCGCGCGCCGCTCGGTGTTCTACGCGACGTCGCTGATCGGCCTGTTCTACCTCGTCACGTTCGTGCTCGGGTTCGGCGCGGCGGTGCTCGTGGGACGCGACGCGATCCACGCGGTCGATCCGGGCAACAACATGGCGGCGCCGCTGCTCGCCGAGGTGCTCGGCGGCACCGGCTTCCTCGGCGTGATCTCCGCGGTCGCGTTCGCGACGATCCTCGCGGTCGTCGCCGGGCTCACGCTGAGCGGCGCCGCGGCGCTGTCGCACGACCTGTGGGGCCACGTGATCAAGGACGGCAAGGTGGATCCGTCCGAGCAGCTGCTCGTCGCGCGCTACGCGACGATCGGCCTGGCGATCGTCGCGATCTTCCTCGGCATGGCGTTCCAGGGTCAGAACGTCGCGTTCATGGTCGGCCTCGCGTTCGCGATCGCCGCGAGCGCGAACTTCCCGACGCTGCTGCTCGCGATGACGTGGCGACGGTTCACCACGCGCGGCGCGGTGGCCAGCATGGTCGTCGGCATGGTCGCCGCGGTCACGCTGATCGCGCTGTCGCCGACGGTGTGGGACAAGCTCCTCGGCCTCGGCACGGCGCCGGTGCCGTTCACCAACCCCGCGATCTTCACCGTGCCGGGCAGCTTCCTCGTCGCGATCGTCGTGTCGCTGGCGTGGCCCGAGCCCGAGGCGGCCGCGAAGTTCGACGCGTCTCGCCGTCAGATGCTGCTGGGGCGCGCGCCGCCCAAGGCCTGACACCGGCTGACCGGCGAGCAACCGCGAGGCGCGTGCGACTGTCATGACACCATGACGCCCATGCCCCTGTTGCGCTCGACCCTCGCCCTGGCGCTCGTCGCGTGCGGGGCCACGCCGGTCCCGATCCTGCCGGCCACCGTACCCACGCACGTGGTCGCCGAGCCGCCACCGGCGGTGGCAGCGGTGGTGGCCGCCGATCCCGTCTCGCCGCTCGACCCCAACATCAAGCGCGGCACCCTGCCCAACGGGCTGACCTACTACGTCGTCAAGCACGCCAAGCCCGAGCAGCGCGCGGCGCTGTGGCTCGCGGTCGATGCGGGCGCGGTGCTCGAGGACGAGGATCAGCGCGGGCTGGCCCACTTCGTCGAGCACATGGCGTTCAACGGGACCAGGCGGTTCCCCAAGCAGCAGATCGTCGACTTCATCGAGAAGGCGGGGATGCGGTTCGGGGCCGACGTCAACGCGTACACCGGGTTCGACCAGACCGTGTACCAGCTGATGGTGCCCACCGACGACGCGCCCGTGATGATGAAGGGCCTCGACATCCTCCGCGACTGGGCAGGCGACATCACGTTCGATCCCGTCGAGGTCGACAAGGAGCGGGGCGTGGTGCTCGAGGAGTGGCGGCTCGGACGCGGGGCCGACGCGCGGATCTTCGACAAGCAGTTCCCGATCATCCTGGCGGGGTCGAGGTACGGCGAGCGGCTGCCGATCGGCCTGCCGGCGGTGCTCAAGACCGCGCCGCGGGCCGCGCTCGCGCGGTTCTACAAGGACTGGTACCAGCCGCAGCACATGGCGGTCATCGCGATCGGCGACTTCGAGCCGCAACAGGTCGAGGCCGCGATCGTGGCCCGGTTCGGCGATCTCCAGGCGACGCCCGACGCCCGGCCGCGGACCGCGGTCCCGGTCCCGCGCGAGCACCCGACCCTGATCACGATCGAGACCGACAAGGAGATGCCGACGACGAGCATCGCGGTCTACGACAAGCTCGAGCATCGCCGCGAGACGACCAAGGGCGACTACCGGCGGTTCATCGTCGAGTCGCTCTACCACGCCATGCTCAACGCCCGGTTCGCCGAGCTCGCCGAGGAGCCGGACGCGCCGTTCCTCTCCGCGGGCTCGAGCACCGGCGGGTTCGTGCGCACGAGCGACACGTTCAGCCGCTTCGCGAGCGCCAAGCAGGGGCGCGTCGAGGAGACCCTCACGGTCCTGTTCCGCGAGCTCGCGCGCGTCGAGCAGCACGGCTTCTTGCCCTCGGAGCTCGCCCGCGCGGTGCGCGCGCAGCTCGCCAGCGCCGAGTCGTCGGCGGCCGAGTGGGACAAGACGCCGTCGCCCGAACTCGCCGACGAGGTCACGCGCAACTTCTTCGAGGGCGAGCAGATGCCGGGGCGGGTCGTCGAGCTCGCGTACGAGCGCGAGCTGATCCCGACGATCACGCTCGCCGAGCTCGACCAGCTCGCGAAGACCTGGGGCGGTCAGGCGGGCCGCGTCGTCGCGATCCAGGGGCGGCCCCAGGGACAGCCGGGCGCCCGGCTGCCGACGGTCGACGAGGTTCGCGCGCTGATCGCCGCGACCGCCACGACGACCGTCGCGCCGTGGCAGGACGACGGTGGCGATCGCCCGCTGATGACCACGACGCCGGCAGCGGGCAAGGTGGTCGCGACCACCCGGGACGCGACCTCCGACGTGACCACGTGGACGCTCGCGAACGGCGTCCGCGTGCTGGTGAAGCCGACGACGTTCCAGAACGACGAGGTCATGCTGGGCGGTTACCTGCGCGGCGGCTCGTCGCGCGTCGCCGACCAGGACTACGTGCAGGCGCGGTTCGCCGCCGACATCGTGAGCGCGTCGGGCGTCGGCGATCTCGACGCCAAGGCGCTGCGCAAGGTGCTCGCCGGCAAGCAGGCCTACGCCGTCGTCGGGCTCG
>JAPLLF010000177.1 GCA_026387715.1 Pseudomonadota bacterium | reverse complement strand
CAACGCGCCGACGCTCGCGGGCGGTCTGCCCTACGCGTTGTGGTCGGGCAACAACGTCGTGAGCCATCGCGACGCGCACGGCGATCTCGTCGTCGAGCGGCTGCCGTCGCTCTGTCACGACCAGATCGGATCCGACGACTTCCACGCCAACGCGCGGACGCGGTACGTCACGATCGTGCGCGACAACGGGTGCACGGTCCCGCTCGTGCTCACGTGCGCGAGCTCGGACCTCGACACGAGCCAGGGCTTCGCGCAGTACCAGCGTGCGAAGGCCCGCCACTACGGGTGGTTCCCGCTCGCGGCGTGCCCGCTCGAGCTCGTGACCGGCACCGTGGGTGTGCCGCCGACGTTGCGCGCCGATCAACTGGCGATCAGCACCGACGACGTGGCGTGCGCCGCGGGGACCTACTCGGAGGATGCCCCGTGCCGTCATGCTGTCGCCGAGATCCAGGCGCGGCGCACGCGGTGGAACCGCATCCAGCAGGCGCGCGAGGACGAGGCGAACAAGAACGCTCCGGCGACGCCCGAGCAGATCGCGGCCGCGGCCTCGAAGGGCATCGGCGAGACGCTCACCAAGATGTTCGGCGAGCTGCTCGCGAAGACGGCCACCGAGCCCGCGCAAGCCGAGCCCGCGCGCGTCCGCAAGGCCAGGACGACGTGACCGACATCCGCGAGCCGTTCGAGCGCGGGCGCGTCATGGAGTTCGAGGGCGACATCACGGTCCGCCAACCCAACGGAAACGTCGTCACCTTGCCTGCCGGGACCACGATGAAACCCGGATGGGTGCGCATCGGCGCGCCGTCGATCGTGCGCGTCTATCGCGATGGTCGGCTCGAGCTCGAACTCGCGGACGACGAGCACCTCGACGAGCAGGCCGGTGGGCCGTTCGCCCGCGGCATCACGCGGCGGGATGCCGTGATCGGTGGCACCTCGGCAACGGCGCCGTCGGTTGACGGTCGGTGGCGTTCGCCTGCACGCGATCCCGAGCACATCCCAGCGTGGGCCGACGGCGCCACGAAGCGGATCGAGCGGCCGCGCGAGACGTTCGCCCGCGAGACCCGCGAGACCGTCGAGGTCGCGAAGCTTGCGATCGCCGGGCACACGTTCGGGCCGGTGCGATGACGTACGGGTCCGCGATCCCTGTCCTGCTCTGCGTCGACACCGCCACGCGGTTCAACGTGACGTGCACGAGCCTCGACCGCATGAGGCTCGCGCGGATGGTCGGCACCGACACGGGCGCGTGGTTCACGGCCTCCGTGAGTGGGTCGGTGGACATCAACATCCCCGGATCCCATCCGACGACGCTCGCCTACACGTTGCCGCTCCTTCCGGCGAAGGCGATTCCCGCGGTTGGCGTGTCGCTGAAGGCCTTGCGTTGGGACTCATTCGAGTTCGTGTACCCCGGCTCGACGGTTCCGAGCGCGCCCTCGCGCGCGCCTCGCGAAGGCGTTGAAACCGAATGGAACGTGGGATACGGGCGAGGTCGACTGCCAGGCGCCGCGCAAGCGATGATCGAGGGGCGCACCACCAGCCCCTTGTGGGTCGTCGTCGAGACGAGCACGACGGTCTGGTTCAGCGATTCGCTCCTCTGGGCCGAGGACGCGCTCGGCTGGTACGGGCAAGGCCTGACGAAGTACGACGCGACGAGCTACGCCGACGCTCAGGCGTACATCACGGCGCACTACTGACCCCACGGGTGCGGAGTCCGACGGCGATCGATCGGTAGCGCCGTGGGTTGGCGGAGAAAAAAATCCCAGTTCCCGAAAACCTTTCAGGGAGGCACATGGCGACCAAGCGACAGCGACGCACCTACGTGATCGAGGCGGTCGGTATCGGGCTCGTGCGCATCGGCGTGGCGCGCGACGTCGCGACCCGGCTCCGGCTGCTCGACAAGACGAGCCCGGTTGCCTTGCGGCTGCTCGCGGACCTACCCCTCAACGCCGCGCCCGCGCTCGTCGGTGCGCTCGCCGGGTTCCGCACGGGCCGGGCTCAGAACCGGGACTGGTACAACCTCACCGACGACTCACGCGCGGCGATCGCACGCGTCGTGGAGGTGACGAGGTGACCCGACGGCGCCGCATCCGCCCGAACCGCGAGCACGACGCCCAGGAGCTCGCGCACGTCGACAGCTTCGCGCTCGCCGCCGAGCTCGTGCGCCGGGGCGCGGTCCAGAAGCCGATCAGCGACGGCCGCTCGGGCTTCGCGCGAATCACGCTCCCGGTGCTCGAGCCCGACGGTCCGCGCCCGACGAAGCGAAGCGAGTGCCCCGTCGAGCGCCCTTGCCCATGGGTGTGCTGCTCGGCCCACCTCTGGCGCGTCGACGCGACCGATCGCGCGGGGCGCCGGGGCGATGATCGCGCGATGCCGCCCGCGCTCGTCTCCGTCGCGTCGTCCTGGTCGTGTGCGTTCGACGTGGTGGAGGCTCACCCGGCCGGGCTGAACGCCGATGACGTCGGCGAGGTGCTCGGCGTAGTCGGGGCGCGGGTTGGCCAGCTCGAGCGCAAGGCACTCGCCGAGCTCAACGCGGGCTTGCGCGAGCTGCACGGCATCGACTCGGCGACGCTCGAGCGCGAGGCCCGCCTACGCGAGCGGCGCGAAGCGAGCGGCGCGAAGCCCGAGTCTCGGCTCACGCTCACACCCACCGAACGCCGGGCCATGTCCCTCGCGACGGGTGGACGTCGCGAAGATCGGGCCGCTCGCCGAGCTCGACGACAGCAAGCGCGTGCCGCACAACTCGCCGCCGATGCCGGAAACACCGGTGATTTACCGGTGTTAGCGGACGGGATCTCGACCCCACCGACGACGAACGAAAATCTTCACGCGTAAGACCGGTGAATCACCGGTGATTCCGGACGGCGCCACCGTCGACGTTGAACCCGACCGGTCGGGCGTGCAGTGTGGAGGAGCCAGACCTCGACTCGACGCGCCGCTACGAACCATCTTTGCTCCACCGCCCGACCCTCGATCCGAGGCTCTGGCAAGTTCCGACGGCGCGAGCCGGGCGGTGGGGCGCTTTTCTCAGGAGCTTGCCCATGACCTTCTCCTCGATCGGTGCCCCTCACGGTCACACGACGTTCACTCCCGCCGGCGCGAAGTTCCGTTGCGCATGCGGAAGGTTGCTTGCGGATCGCGCGCAGCTCGCGGCGCACCTCGCACTCGTCGCGATGATCACGGCGGTGCCGGCGTGACGTCACGCGACGTGCGCCACCGGCTCGCGCAGATCGCCCGTAGCCCGAAGGCGCGAGGCGGCGGTGCACCTCGGAAGGTGCGAGGCATCACCGACGCATTCCGCGCGTTCAT
>JAPLLF010000869.1 GCA_026387715.1 Pseudomonadota bacterium | reverse complement strand
TGCGCTCGTGCAGCAGGCGAGCGAGCTCGTCGAGACGCTGCCCGCGGATCGTCAGCGCGAGATGCTCGACGCGATCCATCGCGTGATCCAGGCGCGCGCCACGGGGGTCAACGTCGCCGGCGCGGTCGCGACGCTCACCGCGCTCGTCATGCGGAGTCGCAACTGACCACAGTCGCGCTCCCGAACGGCACGCTCGTCGAGCAGCCGGATCGCCGCGTCCGCGTGACGCTGGCGCTCAACGCGCGCACGCGCGCGACGACACAGCTCGTGGTCGAGAAGCTCCAGGGCGTCGCAGCCGAGTACTTCCTGATCCCGACCCTGGTCGACGACGCCGGCGACCAGCTCGTGCTCGACTACGCGCTCGACGCGGCGTCGTCCTCGTTCGCCGCCGCGCGCGGGCGCTGGCGCGACGAGCTCGCGGGGTACCTGCCCGAGCTCGTCGGCATGGCGGTCTATCTCGAGTCCTGCGTGCGCGTGCTCGATCAGATCGACGTGCCCGCGTTGATCGCGCCGGCGTGCCTGCGTTACACGCCCGCGAGCGGGCCGCGCTCGTTCGGCGCGTGGCGGCTGATGGTCGTGCCGCTCGTCGACGTCGCGCTCGTCGACTGGGCCCGCAGCGCGCCGGACGCGTGGGCGTGGACGTCCGCCCGGACGCTGCTCGGCAAGCCGAGCAACAGCACGGTCTCCATCGGCGCGGCGCTCCACGCGGCGATCGCCGACGAGCGCGCGCGGCTGCCGAGCCCCGAGCGGTTCCGGCGGGCGGTGCGCGGGCGGATCGGTGGCTCGATCGCGACGCGGATCGCGAGCGCGCTGCCGGCGAGCTTCGTCGGCGAGGCGGCGTTGCTCGGCGACGTGGTCCGCGGCCTGCTCGACGGTGAACCAGCGCAAGCTCGGTTGCGCGAGCTCGGGGACGCGCTCGCGCCGTACCGCACCGCGGTGCGCTGGGAGTACGAGGGGCGCATCGACATCGCGCGCGCGATCCTCGAGCGCCACGCGGCGACGTCGCCCGCCGACGCGGTGCCGTGGGACGTCCTCGCGCGGCTGCGCACGCGCGATCGCGACGTCGCCGGCGCGCTCGAGGCGACGATCGGCGCGCTCGCCGCCAGCGACGACGGGCCCCAGGACTCCACGTTCCACGGCGCGCTGCGCGAGCTCGCCGTTCAGACTCGCCGGCTCGCGCACGGCGACGATGGGCTATCAGATACCACCCGGCGCGGGATGATCGAGCGCGCCGTCGCGGCGGCGGACGCGCAGGGCGCGAAGCTCGGCGACAGCGGCCGGCTGCACTTCGCGCACATCGAGGCGCGCTACCTCCAGCGCTGGGAGGCCGCGGAGGCCCGGCTCGCCACGGTGGCCCAGGACGCGTGGGACAACGTGCTGCGCACGGTGCTGCTGGCGCGGATCCACGCCGCGAAGTCGGCGTGGGCGCACGTCGCCCGGTCGTGCAAGGAGGCCCGGCTGGCCACGCAGCGCATGCCGCTGTCGGGCGGTGATCTGGGCGCCTACGTGATCGCGTACCTCGACTTCCTCGACGGCGTGGCGCACTTCGGCGCGATCGGCGTGTACGACGATCCGCTCTACATGGCGGATGCGTTCAGCCGCTTCGTCGCCTCGCTCGACGCGACCCGGACGATCTGTGCCCCCGACGATCCGCTGGTCGACGCGAACATCCACTGGCTCTGGTGGATCGGCGCGATGGCGACGCAGCTCGCGGTACCGGATGCTCGGACCATCCGGACCGGCGTGGAGGCGTACCTCTCGGCGCACGGCCTGCAGGACCGGATCTCGGAGAAACAACGACGAGAGGTGCCACCTCTCGTGTGGTACGACGCGAGCCGCCTGCTCGCGCTGTCAGGGGCCCCATGAGCATGACCATCGTGATCGTCTGGATCCTCGCGCTCGTCGGCATCGCCCAGGCGGTGCTCGCGACGCGGGCCTACCTCCTCGAGAAGCGCGAGGGCCTCCCGCGCTCGACCCGACGGTTCGTCGGCGCGGCCGTCGTCGCGGTGCTGCTCGTCGCGCTCGGCGTCGTCGCGATGATGCAGCGATTCTCCGGGCCCACGGCGGCCCCGGTCGCGCCGGTCGCCGAGGCGCCGAAACCTTCCCCGGAGGCGCAGGCGCGGATCGTCGCGCTCGCAAAGGAGATCGGCGCGCTCGACCATCAGGTCCTCGCGAAGCGCGCAGATGTCGCGAAGCTCGATCCGTCGTCGGTT
>JAPLLF010000651.1 GCA_026387715.1 Pseudomonadota bacterium | reverse complement strand
CTCGGGCTGGTGGTCGAGACCGACGAGCTCGAGACCGGCGTGCGC
This sequence comes from Pseudomonadota bacterium, assembly GCA_026387715.1. Lineage (GTDB taxonomy): Bacteria > Myxococcota_A > Polyangia > Haliangiales > Haliangiaceae > JABFXX01. The sequence continues at coordinate 1,690 of JAPLLF010000651.1, read as the reverse complement.
CATCGCGCGGCGCGGCTGTATCGCTTCGATCGGCGCAAGTACGATCGGCTCGCGAAGCACGGCTTCAGCTTCGCGATCTAGCGTCGCGCTCCAGCGTCGCCGCTCTGCTATCGTCGACGGCGATGCGCGCGCTCATCCTCGTCGATCTCCAGTACGACTTCTGCCCGGGCGGGGCCCTCGAGGTCGCCGATGGCGATGCCACGATCGCGGTCGCCAATCGGCTGATCCCGCGGTTTCCGATCGTCGTCGCGACGCAGGACTTCCACCCCGCGGATCACGGCAGCTTCGCGGTGAACCGCCCGGGCGCCACGGTCGGCCAGCTCGGCGAGCTCGGCGGCCTGCCGCAGGTGATGTGGCCGGTGCACTGCATGCAGGGCACGCCGGGCGTGGAGCTCCACGCGGCGCTCGATCGCGCGCGGATCACCAGGATCTTCCAGAAGGGCACCGATCCGGCGGTCGACAGCTACTCGGGCTTCTTCGACAACGGGCAGCGCAAGTCCACCGGCCTGGGCGAGTGGCTGCGCGCGCAGCACGTCGACGAGGTCGTCGTGCTCGGCCTCGCGACCGACTACTGCGTGAAGGCGACGACCCTCGACGCGCTCGCCCTCGGGTTTCGCGCGACGCTCGTGACCGACGGATGTCGCGCCGTCGAGCTGGCCCCCGGGGACGGCGTCGCCGCGGTCGCCGCGATGCGCGCGGCCGGCGCGACGATCACGACGAGCGCCGAGCTCTAGTGTCCGTTCATTACTTCGACGATCCCGACGAGGGGCCGACGCCCGCGACGAGTCACCCGGCGTTCCGCAAGCTCTGCAAGGGCGCGTTCTTCTACGACATCGGCGACGACTTCGCGCCGTTCGGCAGCGACGCGGGCGCCGATACGCTGGCCTCCCTCGAGGACTGGTATCGCGCGCCGAGGCCGCGCAAGGTGCGCACGTTCATCAGCGAGCTGCTCGATGGCTGGGGCTTCACGCTGCCGAACCTGCGCGAGACCCGCGAGGCCGTGGTCCTGCGCCGGCTCGCCGACCCGTCGAAGGAGACCGAGATGCTCGAGATCGATGGCGCGGTGATCGCGACGGCGTTCGCCCAGCTCAAGATCACCGGCGCGATCGATCTCGACGTCCAGGTCCTCGCCAGGGCCGCGCTCGCGCGCGACGCGATCTACGTGGCCCACGCGCGGGTCGCGTATCCGAAGTGGCCGCACGCCAAGGAGAAAGCCGCGGCGCAGAAGAAGCTCGCGGCCGTGCTCGCGAAACTCGGTTAACAGATCGCGCGCGTCACCGTCCTTGGTCGGATGGTTGCGTACAGTCTGCCCGTGGCGGACGCGATTCCGGACGAGCTCGTCGCGCTCGTGCACGCGGCGCGTCGCGGGGATCGGCGCGCGTTCGCGACGCTGTACGACCGCTTCGCGCGCGCGGTGCACGGCGTGATCCTCGCGCGCACGCACCCGCGCGACGCCGCCGATCTCGTCCAGGACGTGTTCGCGCTCGCGCTCGCCCGGCTGCCCCAGCTCGCCGAGCCGGCCGCGTTCCCCGGCTGGATCCTCGCGATCGCGCGCAACCGCGTGACCGATCACCTGCGCGCGAAGAAGCCCGTCGGCGACGACGACGCGCTGCAGACCCTGTCGACCTCCGACAGCGGCGTGCGGCGGTCGCCCGAGGTGACGCGCGTGCTCGCCGCGCTGCGCACGCTG
>JAPLLF010000762.1 GCA_026387715.1 Pseudomonadota bacterium | reverse complement strand
AGGCAAGATGCAGCCGGCGGCCCACCAGCTCGAGCAAGCGCTGGTAGGTGAGCGATGCGGTCGTCATAGCTTCAGCTCCTTTCGCACCGGGGTGGTGTAGGCGGCAGCGCTCGCGCGGAGGGCGGCCTCGAGCGCATCGTCCGCGCGATCCGGCAAGCGCAGATCCAGCACGGCGAACAGATCGCCACGGGTGTCCTTGCGCGCGATGCCCTTGCCCCGCATCCGGAGCTTGGCACCGGGCTGCGAGCGCGCCGGGATCTTGAGCATGACCGGGCCGTCGAACGTCGGGACCTCGACGGTGCCGCCGTTGTAGGCCTCGTCCAGGGTCACCGGCAGGGTCAGGTACAGATCGAGCCCCTCGCGGCGCACGAGCGGATGCGGCAGCACCTCGGTCTCGATCACCAGATCGCCCGCGGGGCCGCCACGAGGCCCCGGCGACCCCTTGCCCGCGAGCCGGATGATCGAGCCCGTGTCGGCGCCGGGTGGGATCCGCACGCGGACGGTGCCCTGCCCCGGCACCTCGAGGGACACCTCGGTGCCCTCGATCGCCTGACGGAGCTCCATCTGGACGGTGGCGTGCAGCTCCGAACCGCGCGCCGGCCCGCGGGCACGCCCGAACAGATCGGCGAAGTCGAACTCGATCGGTCCCTGGTCGTAGCCCGCCTTGCTGCGCTGCTGGCGCACGTCCTGCCACTGCTTGTACGAGCGCGCCTTCTCCGCGTCGAACCCTCCCGCGGTCGACGCCTCGCCGAACTCGTCGTACGCCGCGCGCTTCTTCGCGTCCGACAGAACTTCGTAGGCCGCGGACACGCGCTTGAACGCGTCCTCGGCCTTCTTGTCCTCCGGGTTGACGTCGGGATGGTGGCGGCGCGCGAGCTTGCGATACGCCTTGCGGATGTCGTCCGCGCTCGCCGTCTTGGGGACGCCCAGCACGTCGTACGGATTCTGGGTCGCGGGCTCAGCCATGCAGATACCTCATAGGACGACGTCGAGTATGACGGGTTCGGGTGCGGGTCGCTGCTCCGGGCCGCACCACTCCTGCACGCAAGACGTGCGCCGGTTCACCCGAGCTGCCGTGGCCTGCCCCGTGCACCACGCTCATCCATGCAGCAGACCACGCAGGCGCTGATCCCTCGCCCCCGTGGCGACCTCTGCACGATGCACACCCCCTCGGCCGGCGCGATCATCGGGACCTTCATGCTGCTCGTGTCGTCGGCGATCGCCACCTTCCTGTCGGGAATGCCGCTGATCTCGCTCGCGCTGATCGCGTCGGGGTTCGTCATCGTCCTCGCGGCCTCGCCGCGCGAGCTGCCACGCACGCACGCGATCGAGGCCTTCGGGATCCGCACCACGTTCGAGTCGGTCCGCATCGCGCGCGCCGAGATCCAGCGCCTCGTCGACGAGACGCCTCGCCTCGGCGCGCTCCTCGCCGACGTCCTCGAGCGCTGCGATGCCGCCGTCGCGCTGTGCGAGCGCCTGGCGCTCCTCACCAACCCGCTGGAGCGATACCTGTTCGCGCACCATCCGGATCAGCTGCGCCTCGAGGTCGCGCGCCTGCGCGAGCTGACGATGACGAGCGACGACGAGCAGACGACCCTCGCGCTCGGCCACGCGATCGACGCGCGGCAACGCGAGATCGCCACGCACCAGGAGATCGGGATGATCCGCGATCGCATCCATGCCCGACTGGAGCTCAGCCACGCCTCGCTCGAGTCGATCGGCGCGATGATCGTCACGCTGCGCGTGACCGAGGACGAGCAGGTCGTCCTCGCGGCGGGCTCGGTGGCCGAGAAGCTCGCCGGCGCCGACGACGAGCTCGTGGACCTGCGGGCGGCGTTCGCGCACGAGTTCGCGGCGTGACCCGGCGCCTCACCAGCCGCCGCGAGCGCCGCCGCCCGAGCGCCCACCCCCCGAACCCGCGACGAGATCGCACGCGGCGTTATTGTCGGGATCACGCGGGCTGGAGCGGCTGGATGACGAGCGTGACCCGCTCGTCGCTCGGGGTCGTGGGCTCGCTCAGGTAGACCTCGCGGATCGCCGCGCCCCGCGCGCGCTGGTGATCGGTCAGCCACTCCTCGATCGCGAAGTACGCCGAGCCGATGGTGTCGTACGGCCCGACGTGCTGCACCTCGACCGCAGGCCCACCCTGGATCGAGATCGCGTGCACGTCGCCCACCGTGACCTCCATCGGCGTGCGCAGCGGCATCGCCGCCTCGACGTCGATCTTCACCGGATCGAACGCGTGATACACGGCGAACGGCGGCCCCGCGATCTTGTCCGCGCCCGCATCCGCGAGCTCGCTCGCGCGCGCACTTCGCGGGCCGCTGATCGACGACGCCCGGGTGCGTTCCGAGCCCAGCTTCTCGACGACCGCGCCGACGCGCGAGTGGGAGACCCGTGGGCCACGAGGGCACCGCCGACTGGCGGACGGCACCAGCCCCATCGAGTCCGCGGCGGTCATGCGCATGCGCGCCGAGCTCCGCGAGGCACGGCTGGTCGGGAACGTGGATGCGATCTCGATCGCGCACCTCGCGGTCGCGCACGCGCTGGTCGAGGATCATCGGCTCGGGGCCGCCGCGCAGGAGCTCGAGAGCGCGGTCGCGTGGGCGCAGCAGCACGCGCTCCCGGAGCACCGCTGGCCCCTGCTCCTGTCGCTCGCCGCGGTGTGCGACGGCGCGGGCGAGACCGACCGCGCCGAGCGCCTGGCGGCCAACGCGCTGGAGGCCTCGATCACGGCCCACAGCGACGTCGGCCGCCGCCGCGCCGAGCAGCTCGTCCACCGGCTCGCGGTCCGACGTCCGTCGCAGACCCAGCAGGTGACGCGCTCCGCCCGCTCCGCCCGTCGTTGACCCGGCCCACCCGATGCATCGTTCGAGAGGCATATGGTCGATATCAAGTTCCGAGGCATGCCAGCGAGTCCCGCGCTCGAGACCTCCATCTACACGTGGGCGCACCGGCTCGAGAAGACCTATCCGCACATCCAGTCCTGCTCGGTCGTCATCGACCAGCCGCACCACCACCACGCGCAGGGCAACCTGTTCCAGGTCCGCCTCGTGATCGCCATCCCCGATCACGTGATCGTCGTGGCGCGCGACGATGGCTCCGACCACGCCCACGAGGACGTCCACGTCGCGCTGTCCGACGCGTTCGTCGCGGCCCGCCGCCAGCTCCGGGACTACGCGCGGGTGC
>JAPLLF010001058.1 GCA_026387715.1 Pseudomonadota bacterium | reverse complement strand
GGCTGGCGTGGCCGGCGTGGCTGGCTGCAGGACCGACAGGAAGTACTGCTTCTGGTCGGCGAAGCGCTTGGCGGACGCCATCACGTTGGCCGCGGTCATGCGCGCGAGCATCTTCGACGGATCGAGGATGAGCGTCGCGTCGTCGCCGTAGCGCGCGGACTCGAGCAGCCAGCCGAGCCACGCGCCGTTGGTCTTGAGCGCGGTCTCGCGCTCGCGCGTGTAGGTCGCGGCCACCTTGGCGAGGACGTCGTCGTCCTTGGCCAAGCCGGTCTTGGCGAGCTTGTCGATCTGCGCGAACACCGCCGCGAGCAGCGCGTCGGCCTTGTCGGGCGCGCAGCCGAACTGCACGCTGAACGTGCGCTCGTGGCGCGGCACGCGCGTGACGTTGCCACCCGCGCCGACCCCGTAGACGCCGCCCATGTCCTCGCGCAGCGTCTCGCGGAGCTTGATGCTCAGCACGCGGCCGAGCACGGTCATGTCGCGATCGAGATCGCGCGTCCACGTCTCGTTGCCGTGGAAGGTGAGCTGCACGCGCGCCTTGGGCTCCTGGCCGAGCTTGAACGTCTTCTTGACGACGCCGGCCGCGCGCTTGATGCCGAGGTCCTTCTCGACGTCCTTGGTCTTGCGCTTCATCACCGGCAGGCTCGCGAGGTAGGTCTCGACGAGCGGCTTGAGCGTCGCGAGCTCGACGGTGCCGATGATCACGAACGTGAAGTCCGACGCGTCGCCGAAGCGGTCCTTGTAGAACGCGAGCGCCTTGTCGGCGTTCACCTTCGTGAAGTCCTCCGGATCGAGCGGCTTCCTGCGCGGGTTGTCGCCGAACATCGCGACCTGGGTCCGGCGACCGTACTGGACGTCGGGCGACGCGAGCTGGTTCTTGAGCCGCTCGACGCCGTTGGCGCGCCACACCGCGATCTGATCGTCGTCCTTCCGCGGCGCCGTGAAGCCGAGGTAGATCAGCTGGAACATCGTCTCGAGATCCTTGGGCGACGCCGACGCCGCCACGCCCTCGGTGGTCTCGCCGATCACGAAGTCGACGTTCGCCCGCTTGCCCGCGAGCATCTTCTGCAAGGTCTCGGTGTCGTACGCGCCGAGGCCGCCGAGATCGGCGATCGTGGAGGCGAACCGCGCGTCGGGATAGTCCTTGGCGGACGCGAGCGCGGTGCCACCCGGCGACGACGCGCCGACCACCACCTGGTCCGCCTCGAAGTCGGCCGGCTTGACGATCACGCGGACGCCGTTCGACAGCTTCCACTCGGTGACGCCGATCGCGTCGATCTTCGACTCCTTGGTCACCGTGCCGGCCTTCGGCGGCGCGTCGAGCAGCTTCGCGGTCGCGACCTTGTCCTCCCACGCGGTCAGCTCGGCCTTGCCGACTTCATCGATGACCTTGAGGATCGCGTCCTGGGTCGGCAGCGGCTGGCTGCCGGGGGCGGTCACGAGGATCGTGCGGTTCTCGGCGCCGCCGAAGCTCTTCGCCACGGCGTCGATGTCGGCCTTCGTGATCGTCGGCAGGATCTCGAGCGCGATCCGGGCCTCCTCGGCGGCGCCCGGCATGTACTCGCGCTCGAAGAAGTTGCGCGTGATCTCGCTCGCGAGCCGGCGACCGTCACGGGTGGCGGCCTGCGCGGCGGACTCGTGCTGCCGCTGCTCGGCGCGCACACGCGCGCGATCGAGCTCGGACGGGGTGACGCCGAACCGCTCGATGCGCAGCACCTCGGTGAACAGCAGGCGGAGCGTGTCCTCCACCTTGCCGTTCTTGACCTGCGCGGAGCGCACGAAGCTATCGATCTCGCGCGCCACGCCGTTGGGCCCGGCGAACGCGTTGGAGAACGGCGCGTCGGCCTTGCGCCCGATCGACTGCAGCCGCTCGTTGATGATCTGCGTGTAGAGGTCCTCGACGATGTCGCGGCGGAAGTTCGCCTTCGTCAGCTCGGGGCGATGCGCGACCGTGTTGTAGATCGCGATGCCGGTGCCGGTGGCCTCCGGGTCGGACTCGATCGACACGCGCGTGCCGGTCGCGACCGGCACGCCCGCGGGCGGCTTCGCGCGCGGCTTGGCCGGGCTCTTGAGGTCGCCGAAGTGCGCGGCGATCTGCTTCTCGATCGCCGCGGCGTCCTCGAAGTCGCCGACGGCGACGACGGCCATCAGGTCGGGGCTATACCAGTCCTTGTAGAACCGGTGCAGCGTGTCGCGCGGCGCCTTGGCCAGCGTCTCGGCGAGCCCGATCGTGTTGCGGTCCGCGTAGCGCGAGCCCTGGAACAGGACCTTGGACTGCTTGTCCCACAGCCGCGCGTTCGCGCCGCGCCCGAGCCGCCACTCCTCGGTGACGACGCCGCGCTCCTTGTCGACCTCGACCGGGTCGTACGACACGTCGCCGGCCCAGTCGCGGAGGATGTCGAACCCGCGGGTGATGAACTTGGCGTCGTCGGTCGGGACCTCGAGCTGGTAGACCGTCTCGTCGAGATCGGTGAACGCGTTGAGGTCGGCGCCGAACCGCATGCCGATCGACTCGAGGTAGTTGACGATGTCGGCCTTGGGGAACCGCTTGGTCCCGTTGAACGCCATGTGCTCGTCGAAGTGCGCGAGCCCGCGCTGATCGTCGTCCTCGACCATCGAGCCAGCGTTGACCGCGAGCCAGAGGAACGCGCGCTTCTCGGGCTTCTTGTGCGGGAGGATGTAGTAGGTGAGCCCGTTGGGGAGCGTGCCCTTCTTGACCGCCGACCACAGCGGGATCTCGTCGGGCGCGGGCACCGGGTTCGCGGTCGCGGGCCCGGCCACGACGACCTCGGGCTCCATGTTGACCGGCCCCTTCAGTTGCTGGGGTGGTTTGCTACACGAGGTCGCGACGAGGAACGTCGCGACCGAGACCAACGATCGGTTCATGGACCGCAACGTGCCAGAGGAACCGACGTGGTGCCAGGTCAGCTGGCTGGCGGCACGACCCGACGAGCGCGGTCGTGCCGTCGTAGAAGCGGATGGCGCCGAAGCTCCCGCCGCCACCACCACCGCCGGTGCCCGCCCCGGTACCAGCGCTGCCATCAGGACCTGGGCCGCCGGTCTGCGCGCCATTCCCACCCTTCCCGCCTCCCGAGGTGCCACCCGCGCCTCCATCACCAACACTCAGACCCGGCTTGCCACTGGACGCCGTTCCACCACCACCACCTCCACCGGCGCCGTTGGCACGCAGAGTCATGGCGTTGAACAGGAAGGTCGATGCGTTGACGATGATGAAGCCGCCACTGCCGCCGCCGCCACCACCGCTCGAACCTGGAAGCGCGCTGTTGCCGCCGCCACCCATCGCCAGGATCGAGCCATTGGTCCCCTGGATCGTCTGCGCACGAAGGTAGATGGCCCCACCACCGAAGCCACCCGTCCCTCCCGTGCTGGGACCATGACCGCTGGCACCGTCGCACCCGCCTCGCAACCGATCGAGCGTGAGAAGGGGGCCGCCTGGGCCACCGGGGCTACCGCCATCGTCCGCGCCACCCGTACCTCCCGCGGTCGAGAAGCCACCTCCGCCGCCACCCGCCGCACCCGCCGCCGCCGGCATGGCATTGCAGTCGGCCCGGTCAACCGCAGCGTGATGTTGGCCGCGATCGTGATTTCGCCCTTGCGGATGATGCACAGGTCGGGGCCACCCAGCACGCTCACGACCTCGTTGCAGAGCGCATCGATACCGCCATCGATGGTGATGGACGCGGGTGGTTGGAAGACCTCGGCCGTCGAGCAATACTGTGATGGCAGGTAGGTCCCGAGAAAGCAGCTCGACGCCGCATCGCCGATCTGGGCATCGGACGACGCGAGCGCGTCGGGGGGTGGAGCTTCACACGCGGTGGGGTCCGTCTCCGGAACGCAGGTCCCCGCGTGGCACACCATGTCCGTCGGACACACGTCCACGCAATGGATCGCGCAGTCCTCGAAGGCGGCCGGGCGGTAGCACCCCGCCGCCAGCGCCGGGAGCACCCACATCCAACGCATCGGGCGAGTATGCCATGAAGCCCGATCCTTCGAGTGGTTCGGACCAGTTGGGGTACAATATCGACGCTTGGATTCGCCGACTCCGAACAAGCGGAACGTGGATCTCTCCGAGGACGGAGAGACGGACGACGACACGCAGCTCTCGGTCGGCGGCCGCGTGACCGGCAGCGCCGACGCGGTCGTGGGCATCGGCGACATCACCAAGAGCGAGCTCATCGCGGTCGCCGGGATCGGCGACTTCGAGCTGACCGCCGGGGTGATGCTCGGCGAGTACAAGATCATCGGCAAGGCTGGCGAGGGCGGCATGGGCGTCGTGTACGCGGCCCTGCACCCGATGATCGGCAAGCGCGCCGCGATCAAGGTGCTCAAGAAGGAGTACTGCCGCGACCCGTACACCCTCGAGCGGTTCGTCGACGAGGCGCGCGTGGTCAACCAGATCGGGCACCCCAACATCGTCGACATCTTCGCGTTCGGCGAGATGCCCAACGGCCGGAGCTACTTCGTCATGGAGTGGCTCAAGGGGGAGACCCTGCGCGCCCGCCTCGCGCGCCCGCCGAGGCTGACCCTCGCCGAGGTCTGCGCGATCCTGCGCCCGCTCGCGCGCGCGCTCCAGGCGGCGCACGACAAGGGCGTCATCCATCGCGACCTCAAGCCCGACAACATCTTCCTCGGCGACGCCGAGGAAGAGCGGATCCCCGTCAAGCTGCTCGACTTCGGGATCGCCAAGCTCGCCAAGACCGAGCCGCGGCTCGAGCGCACGGCGACCGGCACGATGGTCGGCACGCCGATGTACATCGCCCCCGAGCAGGCGCGCGGCCACGAGATCGATCATCGCGCCGACATCTACTCGCTGGGCGCGATCGCGTTCGAGATGATCGCCGGCCGCACGCCGTTCCTCGCCGACAACGCGATGGAGATGATCGCCAAGCACCTGCTCGAGGCCCCGCCGACGCTCGGCTCGGTGGCGCCCGGCGTGCCCGCATCGCTCGACCGCATCGTGTCGTCGATGCTCATCAAGGACGCGAACCTTCGACCCACGCTGGCGGCGCTGGTCGCCGCGCTCGAGGGCGTGAAGTCGGTCGAAGGCCGCTCGTCGGCGCCGAACATCGCGTACGACCAGACGGCGGCGATCGCCGCGGTCCCCCCGCCCGACGAGGGCGTGGCCACGGCCGCCGTCGAACCGCCGCCGACCCTCCACTCGACCACCCCCGAGCCGCCGCGCCGGCGCTGGCCGCTCGCGATCGTGGCCGTCGTGGCGTCGGCCGGGCTCGCGTTCGCCGTGGTGTCCCTCACCCACACCACCGAGCCCACGTCACCCGAGGCGACGATCTGGAACGCTGGCGGCTCGGCGGCGGGCTCGGATTCGGATTCGGATTCGGATTCGGGCTCGGGCTCGGCGTCAGCTTCGGGCTCGGGTTCGGGGTCGGCGTCGGGTTCGGGCTCGGCGTCGGATTCGGGTTCGGGCTCGGCCTCAGACTCGGGCACGAACGCGGGTTCGGCCGCGGGCTCGGCCGCCGACGAGGTCGTCAAGCCCCCCAAACCCACCCCCAGGCCCACCATCAAGAAGGGGCGCCTGTCGATCACGCTCAAGGGCGCCCCGACCGCCGAGTACTTCCTCGACGGCAAGCGCGTCGGCAGCGGCCCGCGCCTCGAGCTCGACGCCTCGCTCGGCGACCACGACCTCGAGGTACGCCGCGGCAAGACCGTCGAGCGTCTCCACGTCGAGATCACCGCGCGGCCGACCGCGCGGGTCGTCACCCTGAAGCCCCCGCCGCTCGACGACGGCGAGCTGATGCCGCCCGGAACCCTGAAGCGATGAAGCGCCTCGTCCTCACGTGGGTGCTCGCGACCGTCACGACCGTCACCACCGTGCACGCCGACCCAAGGACCGCGAGCGCGCTCTACGCCGAGGGCCAGACGGCGTACCAGGCGCGCGACTACGACGTCGCCGCCACGAAGTTCATCGCCGCCTACGCGGCCGATGCGGACCCCGTGTACCTGTTCAACGCGGCACAGGCGTATCGGTTCGGCAAGGACTGCGACCAGTCTGCCGACTACTACCAGCGCTTCCTCGCCAAGGTGCCCAATCCGCCGAACGCCGACAAGATCAAGGCGTGGGCGGCGGACATGCGGGCCTGCGCGTCGTTGCGTGCGACGCCCCCACCACCGCCCCCCATCACGACGATCGTGCCTCCGCCCGCGCCGCTGCCCCCGCCGGTGTCCGTCGATGCGCCCTCGCGCGGCCCGCGGATCGCCGCGTACGTCACCGGCGGGATCGGGATCGTCGCGCTCGGCCTCGCGACCGTGTCCGCCGTGCAGGGCAGGGCCGCGCGCCGGGACCAGGACGCCGTGTGCCCGACGATGGACTGCACGTGGATGGCGGGGCCGCCCGGGACCACCGCGGACTATCAGGGCCGGCTCGACGCCGCCAGGAGGCGCGGCGACGCGGCCAACCTGCGCGCCTACGTCGGGTTCGCGGTCGGCGGCGTCGCCCTCGCCGCGAGCGTCGGCCTGTTCGTGTACACGCGCGGCGCGCACGGGACCACCGAGCGGCAGCTGGCGATCGTGCCGACCACCACGGGTGGCCTCGTCGTCGGCACGTTCGGCTTCTAGCGTTCTGCTAGACCGCGCGGCGCGAGACCGGCAGCTCGACCGGCACGTCGAACAGCGCGGCGAGCTCGTCTTCCTTCTGCGCCGCGTCGCGCCGGCCGAGGTCGATGAGCTGGGCCGCGTAGTCGCCGTCGAACAGCAGGTACGAGAGCAGATCGCTCTCGTGCGCGGCCTCGCCCTCGGCGAGCCGCTGGATCAAGCGCCGCGCGATCCGGCCGTCGACCTTCATGCGCCCGGACCGGACGAACTGCGCGGCGATCGAGCCGATGTCCTCCGAGGGGCGGATGTGCGTCGCCTGGATCCGCCGCATCGGCGCGCCGCGCAGGTTGACGAGCGTGTCGTTCATCATCGCCTGGAAGCCCTCGCCGAACGTCGCGTGGCCCGCGTCGAGGATCATGTTGATCCGCTGCATGCGCTGGAGGTCGTACTCGGTGTGATCGAGCATCAGCGCATTGAGCGCCTTGCCGGCGAGGAACAGCGGCTTGGGGTACGCCTCGACACGCTCCTGCTGGAGGGCCGGGGACCCCGACGCGATGTGGCGCAGCGACACGAGCAGCAGGCGGTCGGCCCCGAGGCGGATCGCCGGCGACATCGGCGTGTTCTGGCGCAGGCCGCCGTCGGTGAAGAACTCGTCGCCGATCTTCACCGTCGGGAACAGCATCGGGATCGCCGCCGAGGCGAGCACGTGCCGCGGCCCGATCCGCGCGGCGCGATGGCGCACGAACGGATCGCGGCTCCACTCGCGCGGCACCGGGTCGGAGCTCGACAGGAACACCACCGTGTGGCCCGTGCCGACGTGGGTGGCCGACACCGAGATCGCGTACAGCGAGCGATCGCGCAGCGACTTCTCGATCCCGCGCCACGGGATCGCGCGGATCACGAAGCGCTCGAGGCCGCTGGTGTCGAGGAAGCCGCCGTAGCGAAAGCTGTTGGGCGTCGGCGGTGGCGGCTCGCCGCCGAGCATCATGCGGGCGGCGCGCACCATGTCCATCGGCTTGAGGCTGATCAGCTCCTCGATGCGCAGCGAGCGCCAGGCGTCGACGATCTGCTGGGCCTGCGCGGTCGGATCCGACGCGGTCGCCGCCATGAACGCCGCGTTGATCGCGCCCACGCTGGTCCCGGCGACGATGTCGATCGGGACGTGCCGCCCCATGCGCTTCGCGAGGTCGGTGCGCAGGTAGTGGATGATCCCGGCCTCGTAGGCGCCGCGAGAACCGCCACCCGAGAGGACGAAGCCGATCTTCGGTCGCGTCAGAGGCGCTTGCACTGCACGTATTGTCGCACGCAAGGGCGCGGCTTGTCGGCCTCCCCCGACTAGCGGAACGGATTGCCGCCGAGGTCGCCGGCATCCGGCAGCGGCGCGCTGGCGTCGCTCGGCGCAGGCACCGCGCCGGCATCGATCGGTGTGCTCTCCCCGGCGTCGATCGACGGCGGTGGAGCCACCGGCCTGGGCGTCACGATCGTCGCGGGTGGCGGCGGGGGGGTGATCGGCGCGGGCTCGGGCGGCTCGGGCGCCGGCTTCGGGCCGGTCTCCTCGGGCCCGGTCAGCGGCTCGAGCCGCGCGTGGACGACGCCGCTGGTGACAGGGACGAACCGATACACGGCCGTCGCGTGGCGCCGCAGCGTGAACGTGAACGTGTGCTCGTGCCCGTTGGCTTCGCCGGCCCAGAACGCCGGCGTCGGTCCGAGCGCCAGGCCATCGACCGTGGCGCTCGCGCCCGGCGGCGACGATCGCAACGTCACCTCGATCGGGCGACCTGGCCGGCGCGGCCCGGTCGTGCTCGGCGTCGGGCGCGAGGGTGCGTCGTCGTCGAGGTGCATCCCCGACGCGGGATCGAAGTTGCCGATCGCCGTGATCCCGTCGATCGGGGGCACGCCGGCATCGGCCACGACTGGCAGGCCGGCTTCGGGCAGCGCCTTGGTTGCCGTCGACGGAGACGACGAGCACGCGGCCAGCGAGATCAGCGCGACGAACCTCAACACGTGGCGAAGCTATAGCACTAGGGAGCATGTAGCGCGTTGGCTTTGCCACGCGCGACAACATGCTCCGTCGAATGATCGGCTTGCTGATGCTGCGCCTGTACGGAGAGGACGGGCTCGCGAGCTCGCCCTAGGAGTGTGTATGGCGTTGGGCCTCGGCTCGATGTCGAGGCGAGACCGGATGCGGTCCCACGTGGGACGAGTCCGTCAGGCTGCAAGCAGCAGGGTTGGCGTCTTCGCCTTCACCGAGCGCCACAGCTTGAGCAGGTT
>JAPLLF010000175.1 GCA_026387715.1 Pseudomonadota bacterium | reverse complement strand
CTGCTCGCGATCGTGATCGCGAGCGCGGCGTTCGTCGCCGTCCGCAACACCGAGCTCGCGGAGCATCAGGTCGAGCTCGCCGCGCGCGCGACCGCCGAGGTCGTCGCCGGACGCGACCCGCTCCCCGGCCCGCACGTGATGCTCGTCGGCGCGCCCCACCCGTCGAAGGCGCATCCCTTCCTGCAACGGCGCACCGCGCGCACGGTCGGTGGCGACGCCGCGTGGGCGCCCCTGATCGCCGCGACCGGCCCCGACGCCAAGCTGTTCTACGACGCGGCGAATCGCTTCGACCGCGGCGAGCCGGTGTCCGAGCTCATGCGCGATGGCAGCGGTCGCGCGATCGTCGCCGCGCGCGTCCCGGCCAGCAACCCCAGCGGCCAGAAGGTCATCGCGATCGCGCTGACCGAGCCGGCGCGCCCACAGCCCTACCCGTTCCTCGTGATGATCGGCGTGCTCGGGCTCGGCGCCGCGTTCGCCGCGGCGGGCGCGCTCATCGGTGGCCGCGCACGCCACCTCGGCTTGTTCGTCGGCATCGCCGCGCTCGCGATCCCGTGCATCCTGTGGCGCACCCCGGTGGCCGCGACGCTGATCGTCCTCGTCGGGATCGGGTTCGCGCTCGCCCAGCATCGACGCATCACCGATCGCGTGGCGACCGGGCTCGTCGTCCACCGGACGGCCCTCGCCTTCCTCGCCCCCGCGGGCCTGTCGATGCTCGTGCTGGTCGCCGCCCCGTTCATCATCGGGATCCTGCTCGGCTTCTACGATCACCACCACGGCACGTGGACGTTCGTCGGGCTGTCGAACTTCGGCGAGATCCTGTCCGGCGGCGGGCGTCCGCTCGACGATCCGTTGAACTTCTGGTTCATCCTCGGCGTCACCGTCCTGTGGACGCTGGCGAACGTGCTGCTCCACGTCACGATCGGCGTCACCCTCGCGCTCGCGCTGTCGCGCACGTGGATCCGCGGCAAGGGCGTGTTCCGCATGCTGTTCATCCTGCCGTGGGCGATCCCGAACTACATCACCGCCCTGATCTGGAAGGGCATGTTCGACAACGAGTACGGCGCGGTGAACTCGATCTTCCACTCTTTCGGGCTCGACGGCGTGTCGTGGTTCTCGTCGTGGGCGACGTCGTTCTCGGCGAACGTCATCACCAACACGTGGCTGGGCTTCCCGTTCATGATGGTCGTCGCGCTCGGCGCGATCGAGTCGATCCCCAAGGAGCTCTACGAGGCCGCCGCGGTCGACGGCGCCAACAGCTGGGCGCGGTTCCGCCACATCACGCTGCCGCACCTCCGGCCCGCGCTCGGGCCCGCGGTCGCGCTCGGCGCGATCTGGACGTTCAACATGTTCAACGTGATCTTCCTCGTCTCGGGTGGTCAGCCAGGCGGGTCGACGAACATCCTCGTCACCGACGCGTATCGCTGGGCCTTCGAGCGCGGCGAGCGATACGGCATGTCGGCCGCGTACGCGACGATCATCTTCCTGGTGCTCCTGCTCTGGACCGTGTTCGGCACACGGATCGTTCGCAGCAAATCCGCCGCCGGAGACGAGTCATGAACGAGCGCCCTCGCCTCCGCACGACGATCGCGATGCACGTGCTGCTGATCGTGCTGGTCATCGTCGTGCTGTATCCGGTCATGCTGGTGTGCAAGAAGGCCTTCGAGCCCGGCACGCAGTTCGCGACCTCGCCGTCACCGATCCCGTCGACGGTCACCACCGCCCACTTCGAGAAGCTGTTCACCGAGCGCGGCGCGGGCGGCGAGCTACTGTTCCTGCGCCACGCGATCAACTCGGTCGTCGCCGCGCTCGCGACCACGATCGTGGGCGTGGCGTTGTCGTGCACCGCCGCCTATGCGCTGTCGCGCTTCCGCTTCCCGGGTCGCAAGACCGGCCTGACGATGTTCCTCGTCGTCCAGATGTTCCCGTCGACGCTGCTGCTGCTGCCGCTCTACGTGATCCTCAACAAGCTCGGGCTCCTCAACTCGATCACCGGGCTCGTGCTGGTCTACGCGACGACGGCGATCCCGTTCTGCGTGTGGACGCTCAAGGGCTACTTCGACAACATGCCGCGCGAGCTCGAGGAGGCCGCGCGCATCGACGGCGCCTCGCCGTGGATGATCTTCCGCCGCATCATGCTGCCGCTCGCGCGACCGGGCATCGCGGTGACCGCGCTGTTCTCGTTCATGACCGCGTGGAACGAGTTCATCATGGCGTCGACGTTCATGACGAACCAGACGCGCTACACGCTCCCGGTGCTCATCCAGTCGAGCGTCACGGAGCACTCGGCGGACTACGGCCTGTTCGCCTCCGGCGCCGTGGTCACGTCCATCCCGGTGATG
>JAPLLF010000095.1 GCA_026387715.1 Pseudomonadota bacterium | reverse complement strand
CCGGCATGGCGGCGCGCAAGCAGGGATCGCGCGCGCGCACCGACCGGTCGCGACGAGCCCGAGCGCGAGGCGCGCGCCGAGCGAGTAGCCGACGACGAGGTCGGCTCCCCGAACGCGATCCGCGACGAGCGCGAGCGCGTCGTCCCACGGGACGGTCGGCACGGCGATCGCGAACGGCTCGACCTCGCCGCGCCACGCGGCGATCGTCGCGTCCCACGTCCGGGGATCGCCGGCGAACCCGTGGATCAGCGCGCACCGCATCGGCGCATGCTAGCTCGGCTTGACCGTCGTGCCGCGACGCGGTACCAGCCGACCCATGAACGCACGCCGGGTCGGGATCGGGATCGGGCTCGCGCTGGTCGGGCTGGCTGGCTGCGCGACCGTCGGGGACGACGCGGAGCTCGGCGCGGAGGCCGACGCGATCGCCTCGGCGAACGCGTGGTACCTGCTCGACGCGGCGAACGGGCTGGGCGCCGCGACCGTCAGCGTGGCGAACGGCTACAAGGTCGAGTGCCCCGACGGGCACTTCGGCCGCACCTGCGAGGTCCGCGCGCTCGTGGTCCCCGCCGACTGCAACTTCGAGTGCACCGACGGGCTGCTCGGGCTGCAGGGCGTCAGCCTCGTGCGCGGCAGCTTCGAGGGCGACACCTTCGTGATCGCCGCTGGCTTCGACACCTTCGCGCGCGACCTCGGCACCCGCTCGATCTATCGCATCACCGGCGCGCCGACCTGCGCGCACGATCCGTGTCCGACGGGCCTTCTGGCCCAGAAGCTCGACACCAAGGCGAAGCCGACGGCGATCGTCGCGGTCGACTTCGCGCACGCCGTCGATCCCAACTACGTCCTCGATCCGACCCGCGGCGACGCGCAGGTCGCGTCGGACGCCGGGCTCCTCGTCACCGGCCACATCGTCCTGCACGTGTTCCGCGTCGATCGCGTGTTTCGCCTCGAGACGCCGGCGCCGGCGTGCGATCCGCAGCTGGCGGCGCGCGCGCACGTGTCGCTCGGCAGCGCGCCGGAACTCTACCAGGCCCGGACCGTCGCCGAGGCGGAGCGCCACGTCGATCCGAACCAGGATCCCGAGGACATGCACGTCACCTGGCTCGTGCGCACCGCCGAGACCCCGACGACGGTCACGTTCACGTCGGGCATCAACGACCTGTGGGCCGAGCGGTTCGTCGTGGCGAAGACCGGCTGCGCGATCACGACCATCGCCGAGCACTGAGCTCAGGTCGACGCGACGAACGCGGCGACGATCGTGGCGAGCTCGGGGCCCGCGTCCTCCTGCACGAAGTGGCCGCCCTGGGCGATCGTCGTGTGGGGCTGACCGGCAGCACCCGGGATCTGCGCCTGGAGCACGCGATCGGCGCCCCGCGTGATCGGATCGCTGTCGCCGAACGCCGTGAGGAACGGCCGGGTGAACGTGCGCAGGCGCGCCCACGCCGCGCGGTTGGGCGCCGCGGCGGGATCGTCGGGCCGGGTCGGCACGAGCAACGGGAACTGCCGCGCGCCCGCCTTGAAGTGCTCGTCGGGAAACGGCGCGTCGTAGGCCGCGATCACGGCGCGATCGACGGGCCGTGCGCACGCGCGCGCGACGATGTTGCCAACGGGAAACTCCGGAACGGTCTGGGAGAACGTCTGCCACGCGGCGAACGCGGCGGGCGTGGGTTGATCGCCGGTGGGCAGGAACGTGTTGCTCGCGACGACCCGCGCGAACCGCTCGCTCGCCTCGGCGACCAGCCGCAGCCCGATGAGGCCACCCCAGTCCTGACAGAACAGCGTGATCGCGCGGAGGTCGAGCCGGTCGACGAACGCGGCCATCCAGTCGACGTGGCGCTGGAAGGTGTACGCCTCGCGGAGCGCGGGCTTGTCGGAGCGCCCGAAGCCCACGAGATCGGGCGCGATCACCCGCAGGCCCGCGGCGACGAGCGTCGGGATCATCGTGCGGTAGAGGTAGCTCCACGACGGCTCGCCGTGCAGGCACAGGACGATCGCGCCATCGCGCGGCCCCTCGTCGAGGTAGTGCATCCGGAGGTCGCCGAGCTCGGCGTAGTGCGGCGCGAACGCGTAGCCCGGCAGGTTTGCGAAGCGGTCGTCGGGGGTCCGGAGGATCTCCATGGGCCACACTTTATGTTGGCCGTGGCGGCGAGGGAACTGTCGTATCCTGGACGGGCGATGCATGGGATCTGGTTGGTCGTCGTCAGCACGGTCGGCGCGTGCTCCTTCCATGGCGCGGGTGTGCCCGCGATCGATGCGACCGTCGACCCGTCCAATGGCGACGGCGCGCAGGTCGTCGACGGACGCGTCGTCGATAGCGCCGCGCCGCCGGACGCACCGGTCCCGCACAGCTGTGGCGCCGGGTACGTGAGCCTGGCGGGTGCCCAGACGACCTCGACCTACAAGGCGTTTGGTGGGGCGCTGTGGCAGGCGGCCAAGGCGCGTTGCGAGTCCGACACCGCCCACCTGGTCATCCCCGAGACCACCGCGGAGGCCGTCGCCGTCTACAACCTGATCGACCCGGCCACGGCCAGTCCGTACTACTGGGCCGGGATCTCCGATCAACAGCACACCAACACCTGGGTCACGGTGTTCGATCAGCCGATCTCGCCCCACTGGGGGCCAGGCCAGCCGAACCTTCGACCCATCGATACCTACGTGCTCGTGAGCAGCAACGGCGACATGTTCGACTGGAACGACGCGGGGCAGGAGTTCGCCTGCGAGTGCGCGCCGTTCTGAGGGCTGTCACCGCCCGCGCCCGCCGCGGATCTTCTTGAGCTCGCCGAAGAACAGCTCGATCTCCTCGGCCTTGGCGTAGAAGTGCGGCGAGATCCGGATCCCGGCGGTGGGGCGGTGATCGCAGTAGAACTTGCGGCGGCCCAGCTCGCGACACACGTCCGCGGAGCCGACGAAGTCGAACACGACCGCGGCGCCGCGCTCGTGATCGGCGCGCGGCGAGTTGAGCTTGAAGCCGAGCTCGTCGATCCACGCGATGCACGCCGCGGTCATCACCAGCGACTTCTCGCGGATCTTGCGGACGCCGATCTCGCCGACGATCCGCTGCCCGGCGCGCGCCTGGTACAGCGCGGCCACCGCCGGCGTGCCACCCAGGTAACGCCACATGGTCTCGGCGTAGGTCTGCTCGGGCATCGTGAACGCGAACGGCGCCTCGTTGCCGAACCACCCGGTGACGCGCGGCGCGAACTGCTCGATCAGATCCTGGCGGACGTAGAGCCACGCCGCGCCGGGCCCGCCGCACAGGTACTTCGCCGAGCCTCCACACGCGAACGACACGCCGAGATCGACGACGTCGAGCGGCACGGCGCCGACCGATTGATAGCAGTCGAGGATCACGTGCGCGCCGACTGACTTCGCCTTCGCGATGATCGCCTTGGCGTCCTGGATGTACGCGCTCGCGAACATCACGTGCGACATCGGCACGACCAGCGTGTGCTCGTCGATCGCGTCGAGCATCGCCTGGGTCTCGACCTTGATGCCATCGATCGACGGCACGAGCACGCAGCGCGCGCCCCGGCGCTGCTCCGCCTGCCAGACGTACGACACCGTCGGGAACTGGGTCGCCTCGTAGACGACGTTGTTCCGCTCGGGAAGGTAGTCGAAGCACGACGCGAGCGTCGCCATGACGCCCGAGACGTTCTGCATCATGGTGACCGTCCCCGGCGTCGCCGAGATGATCTTCGCGATGCGGGCGGCGCTGCGGTCGATCTCGGGGAGCCAGTCACCCCACGCGGAGATCGACTTGGTCTGCCACAGCTCGAAGAACTCGTTCAGGTCGTCCCGCGCGGCCGCCGGCACGCACCCCAGGGCGTGCGAGATGAAGTGCACGCAGGTCTCGAGCGCGGGGAACTGCGCGCGGTACTCGATCAGGCTGTCGGCAACGGGATCGGCGCGCATGTCGCCGGGATAGCACCGTTCGCGTTCAGATCGTCGACTTGCCGCAGTGCGGACAGTGCCGCCACTTGTCGCGGATCGCCTGGCCGTGCAGCGGATGGCCGCAGCCGATCGGCGCCACGGTCGGGGCCGAGGTCCGGGCGTTGGTCACCCGCGGTGTGGTGGGGGGGCTCGTGGGGAGCGTGGGGCTCTGGGGATTCGGGGGGCTCGGGGCGGGGCTGCTCACGCTCGGATCGTCGAGCCACCCCAGCGCGGTCTCCGACTCCGCGGGCCCCGACGCCAGCTTGAGCTCGAACTCGTCGTCGGCGCTGGCGCCGTTGCCCTCGCCTTCGATGAGCTCGAACACCGCGTCGCCCACCCGGAACCGACCGCCGAGGACCAGCCGGTGCTTGCCCGTGAGCTGCCGCGCGCCGACGAACGTGCCGTTGCTGCTGCCGAGATCCTCGATGAACACGCCGCCCGGCTCGATGGTCAGGGACGCGTGCAGCCGTGAGACGCCCTTGGCGATCACCTGGATTGGTGGCCTCGGCGCCGCGGCCGATCACCACCCGGGCGCCGGATGGGTCCAGTGGAAAGCAGGCTCCTGCGAGCGGCCCTCCGATGCCACGAACTTGCTTCCCCACGGCGGCAATATACACCCGGTCGGGAGGGTGTCGGTGGCGCTAGGGTGACGCGGCGTCGCTGGGCACGCCGGCGTCGGGCGGTGGCGCGGCCGGCGCCGCCGGGTCGACGAGCCGCGGGATCGGCGTCTGCCTGGCGCGGGGAACGACGGAGCCGCGGGGCGTGGCGTTCACGTCGATCGCGGGCTGCGGATCGTCGACCTGCGTGCCGTCGGGTGAGCCGTCGGTCGCCTCGGCCCCGCCACGCACGGCCTCGTCGGGCGGATCGTAGAGCACGTGCTCGTCGCCGTCGCCGCCCATCGTCCACATCGCGAGGCCGGCGACGAGCCCGAGGAACGCGGCGGTGCTGCCGCCGACGACGGCGCACGTGCCGGGCTTGCCGACCTCGAGCTGACACGTGCCGAACCCGAGCGTGCCGCCGGCGATCGCGGCGGTGGTCGCGGGGTGCTTGATCGCGAAGTCACAGCTCGCGAGTCCCGCGATGGCGACGAGCAGGACGGTCGACCGTCGATGTCCGCGAGGCTTCACCACTGGCCGTCCGACATACCACGGCCGTGATGCGCGCCGTCCACGCATCGCTCCGATCACGGACACAGTCGTGCGACCTGCGCCCCATCGGTCGTGAGCCACATCGCATAGGCGACGTCCCCACGGACGACGACGTCGTGGGCGTCGATCGCGGCCACCGGGCCGAGTGCGAACGGCGTCCCGATGACGCCCGCGAGGTCGACGCGCACGACGATCAGCATCCCGGTCGCCTCGACCGTCGTCCAGTAGCCGTCGGTGACGGCGACGGCACGGGGCTCGTTGGCCGGGGTGGCGAGGCGGCTCTCGCCGGGGAGCGAGAGCGTCGTACCGACGAACGTGCCGATCTGGTGGTTGGCATCGACGTCGATGGTGTCGTGACGGATCGCGAGAAGATCCCCGCGGCCCACGCCGTGCGCTGCGATCGCCTCCGTGCACTGCCCACCGGTGCCGAACGGCACCGCCGCCCCGACCGTCGCGGTGTCGAGGTCGACGATCTCGGCGCGACAGTTCTGCGTGGAGCTGGAGCCGACCACGAGGACCTGGTCGTCGAGCGCGACGACGGCCTGGCGCTCGTACGTGCCGGCGGTCTGCAGGCCGGCGGTCCCGTCGGGCCGCAGCCCGAACACCGTCGTGGTGCCCGCGTCGTTGCGGCCCGCGAGCGCGTAGTCGAACCCGCTCGCGCGCAGCGCGGTCGCCGCGCGAGGGTGGGTGATGGTCAGCGCGGGCGCGAACGGTGCGCCGACGCGCTGGGTGAGCGTCGCGTCGAACAGCTGGCCGATCGTCATCATGCTTCCCACCGGCGAGCTCGCGAGCAGGAAGGTCGCGCCGTTCGAGGCCAGCGTCGCACTGCCCTGCAACACGCTGCTGGCGAGCACGTCCTCGGTGGCGGTCGTCACCGTGACCTGATCGACGGCGTCGAGGTGCGCGACGACCGCCGCGATCGTCGCGGCGTCCGTGCGCCAGATCGCCGCGAGGCTCGTGTCGGTCGCCGCCGCCGACACGCTCGGCGCGCCCGCGCGAACGATCGGCGTCAGCAAGGTTGCCGTGTTGCACGGGAGCGTGATCGTTCGACCCTCCACCGTGGGTCCATCACTCCCGCCATCACGCTCGGGGTCGAAGTGGAGGCGGCACGCGGTCGTGGTGACGACGAGGGTGGTGGTGAGGGTCGCGAGGGTCACGAGGGAGGCTCGTGGCACGAACACAGGCGATCGTAACAGCTCGGTGGCGTGCAATTCAAGTAGCTGAAAGGACAGGGGCAAAAAGAAAGTTGTTAGCACTCGACGATCAGGGTTGCCAAGCCTCACCCACGTGCCTATAGGTGGGCACATGAAAATCAAGCCACTGCACGATCGCATCCTCGTCAAGCGCCTCGAAGAAGAGGGCAAGACCTCGGGTGGCCTCTTCATCCCGGACTCCGCCAAGGAGAAGCCGATCCAGGCCAAGGTCATCGCGGTCGGCGCGGGCAAGCGCGACAAGGACGGCAAGGTCCACGCGCTCGACGTGAAGGCCGGCGACAAGGTGCTGTTCAGCAAGTACAGCGGCACCGAGGTGAAGATCGACGGCGAAGAGCACCTCATCATGCGCGAGGACGATCTGCTCGCGATCCTCGACTGATCCGCGACTCGTCACGCACGCACGCACTCACGCTCCTCACACGCACCTCACGTCTTCTTCGAAGATAGAAATCAGGATTCAACATGGCTGCTAAAGAAATCATCTTCGCCTCGGCTGCTCGCGGCGAAATCGGCAAAGGTCTCAACCTCCTCGCGAACGCGGTCAAGGTCACCCTCGGACCCCGCGGCCGCAACGTCGTGATCGAGAAGTCCTGGGGCTCGCCGACGGTGACCAAGGACGGCGTCACCGTCGCCAAGGAAGTCGAGATCGAGAACAAGTTCCAGAACATGGGCGCGCAGATGGTCAAGGAAGTCGCTTCCAAGACCTCGGACGTCGCCGGTGACGGCACGACCACCGCGACCGTGCTCGCGCAGTCGATCTACAACGAGGGCGCCAAGCTCGTCGCCGCCGGGCTCAACCCGATGGACCTCAAGCGCGGCATCGACGCGTCGGTCGTCGCGATCGTCGACGCCATCAAGAAGATGGCGACGCCCACCAAGGGCAAGGAAGACATCGCGCAGGTCGGCACGATCAGCGCGAACGGCGACACCGAGATCGGCGAGATGATCGCCGAGGCGATGAAGAAGGTCGGCAAGGAAGGCGTCATCACCGTCGAAGAGGCCAAGACGATGGTCTCCGAGCTCGACGTCGTCGAGGGCATGCAGTTCGACCGCGGCTACCTCTCGCCGTACTTCGTGACGGACAGCGAGCGCATGGAGGTGGTCCTCAAGGACCCGTACATCCTCGCGCACGAGCGCAAGATCTCGAACATGAAGGAGCTCCTCCCGGTGCTCGAGCAGGTCGCCAAGCAGGGCCGCCCGCTCCTCATCATCGCCGAGGACATCGACGGCGAGGCGCTCGCCACGCTCGTCGTGAACAAGCTCCGTGGCACGCTGCAGGTCGCCGCCGTCAAGGCGCCGGGCTTCGGTGACCGCCGCAAGGCGATGCTCGCCGACATCGCGGCCCTCACGGGCGGCGAAGCGGTGACCGAGGATCTCGGCCTCAAGCTCGAGAACCTGACCCTCGCCGAGCTCGGCCAGGCCAAGCGCGTCACGATCGACAAGGACAACACCACGATCATCGAGGGCGCGGGCGCCAAGGAGAAGATCGAGGCGCGCGTGAAGACCATCCGCCGCGAGGTCGAGGAGACCACGTCGGATTACGATCGCGAGAAGCTCCGGGAGCGTCTGGCCAAGCTCGTCGGCGGCGTCGCGGTCATCCGCGTCGGCGCGGCGACCGAGGTCGAGATGAAGGAGAAGAAGGCGCGCGTCGAGGACGCGATGTACGCGACCCGCGCGGCCGTCGAAGAGGGCATCGTCCCCGGCGGCGGCGTGGCGCTCCTGCGCTGCCTCCCGGCGCTCGACAAGCTGACGTTCGAGGATGACCGCCGCTACGGCGTCAACATCATCCGCCGCGCGCTCGAGGAGCCGTTGCGCCAGATCGCGAACAACGCGGGCGTCGATGGCTCGATCGTCGTGCAGAAGGTCAAGGAGAACGCCCAGGGCTTCGGCTTCAACGCCGCCAAGCTCGAGTACGAGGACCTCATCAAGGCGGGCGTCATCGACCAGGCCAAGGTCGTCCGTACGGCGCTCCAGACCGCGGCGTCGGTCGCTGGCCTCATGCTCACCCCCGAGACGCTGATCGCCGAGAAGCCGAAGAAGGAAGACAAGGCAGCGGGCGGCGGTCACGCCGGCCACGGCCACGACTTCGATGACTGAGCTCGTCGCTTAGTTACGTCGTTCGGAGATGAACGAAGGTCGACATCGCGAGGTGTCGACCTTCGGTCGTTTCGGGTGTCGGAGATCCATGCAGTCGGGTCTGCGTGCTCCCGAAAACCCGACCAAACACGGCGGTTTGCGTGTTCGGGGCCCTTCGCGCTGGGCACATCCGTTGCTACATCGGTCGGCTCGATGCGCGCAGTCAGACTTGGAGTCGCCCTTTCCTTCGTCTCGGCGACGGCGTTGGCTCAGCCAACCGCGGGGGCACCCCCGGAGCCCACACCGCCGGAGCAGCCGGCGCCGCCCGACGTCGTGGCGCCGGTGGTCACTCCCCCCGCGATCCCCGCCAAGAAGATCATCATCGTCGGCAAGGTGATCAACGCGTTCGGCAAGCCCGTGCGCGGCGCCGTGCTCACGATCGAGGGTTCGCCCACCATCGCGCCGGCGAAGACCGACAAGTTCGGCGCCTACCGGATCGATGACGTCCCGGTGGGCTCGACGATCGTCGTCGACCACGAGGGCTACCAGACCGGCCTGGGCACCGCGACCGGCGCGGCCATGGATGACATCGTGCTGCTTTGACCGCGATGCCCGGCGTCGTCAACCTGCATGTCCCCCTCGGCTACTCGGGCGTGGTCATCCGCGGCGCCTCACCGCAGGACTCCAAGGTCCTGATCGACGACTTCGAGGTCCCGGTCCTCTTCCACAACATCGGCTTCCGCGCCGTGGTGCCGGCCGACGCCATCGCCTCGCTCGAGTTCATCCCCGGCGGCTACGACGTCGCCTACGGGCGCGCGTCGTCGGGGATCATCGCGCTCACGACCCGGGCGGGCAACGCCGAGCGCTCGACCCAGGCCGAGGTCTCGGTGATCGACGGTGGCGTGCTCGCGCAAGGGTCCACCAGCAAGGACACCAAGTACATGGTCGGCGTGCGCCGGTCGACGATCGACTTCGTGCTGCCGTCGATCATCCCCGCCAGCGTCGATCTGTCGCTGACCACGGTGCCGAGCTACTACGACGGGCAGTTCCGCGTCGATCACAAGCTGTCGTCGAAGTGGAGCGCCATGTTCTCGGGGCTCGCCACGCGCGACACCTTCGAGCTCTACGCGACCAAGGACTCGGACGCACAGAGCAAGCGGTTCTTCAACCGCACCCAGTTCGCCCGGTTCACCGCGGCCGCGCACTTCCACGAGGGCGAGTGGAGCGCGAACCTCGCGCTGTCGGGCATCCAGCAGGAGTTCATCTTCGAGGCGGGCGCGGCGCAGTACATCCGCGTCACCCAGCCGGCGATCACGCCGCGCGTCGAGGTCACGCGCAGCATGCCGGTGGCGGCGGGGCTCAAGGAGGTCGTGTGGCGCGTCGGCGCCGAGATCCAGGTCGGTCGTCAGTCCATCGAGACCGCGCTGCCCGTCGAGAACCGGGAGGGCGAGCCGATGACGATGCCCGACCCCAAGGACACCAGCGCGCTGTTCTCGAAGAAGATCTGGAACCCCGACTTCGCGGCGTGGACCGCGGCGACCGCGACGTTCGACGAGCGGTTCCGCGTCACCGCGGCCGTGCGCGCCGAGGTGTTCGGCCGCGTCGAGGAGTTCCTCCTGCAGCCGCGGCTCGAGGCGCAGTTCAAGATCACCAAGCCGTGGTCCTTGCGGCTGTCGACCGGCTACTTCAGCCGGCCCCCGGAGTTCCAGTCGGAGAACGTCTACAACAACATCGGCGCCGAGCGCTCGCGCCAGACGATCCTCGGCGCGCAGTACGAGCCGAACGAGGGCATCCGCGTGCAGGGCTCGGTCTACTACACCGATCGCACGCGCCTGATCTCGCACGTCGCCGGCGACGGGCTGGTCACCGGCGACCTCGTCAACGAGGGGCGCGGCACGACCACCGGCGCCGAGCTGCTCGGGACCTACCGCGTCGGCCCGTGGTTCGGCTGGCTGTCGTACGCGTACTCGCACTCGACGCGCGTCGATCACCCGGGCGACGCCCGCCGGCTGTTCTCGTACGACCAGCCGCACTCGATGAACGCGGCGCTGTCGTGGAAGAAGGGCAAGTGGCAGCTCGGCGGCCGCTTCCAGCTGTACTCGGGCCTGCCGTTCACGCCGGCGATCGGCTCGGTGTTCGACAACACGCGCAACATCTACATCCCGATCTTCGCGGCGGCGAACTCGTCGCGCGCGCCGATGCACCACCAGCTCGACCTCCGCATCGATCGCACGTGGCGGATCGGCGGGCTCGATCTGACCGCGTTCGTCGACGTGCAGAACGTCTATCTCAACGACAGCGTCGTCACCTACTTCTACGGGTACGACTACACTCAGCAGGCCGCGTTCAAGTCGCTGCCGCTCATCCCTTCGATCGGTCTGCGAGGTGTGTTTTGAGAGCCGCTAGCTTCCTCCTCCTGCTGTCCTCCGCCTCGGGCCTCGTCGCTTGCACGTCGGACGTCGACGAGCAGTGGGACCTCGATCACGATCGGATCATCGCGGTGCGTGCCACCAAGCCTGGGCTGGTGAGCGGCGAGCGCGCCGAGCTGGTGGGCCTCCTCGGGTACAAGCACGTGACGACCGATGCCACCGACCTCACGCGGATCCCACCCGACGAGCGGTCGCCGATCGTCGCCGCGGCGGTGCAGCCGATGTCGCTCGCCGGCACCGTCACCACCGAGGGTGGCAAGTGGTTCGTCACCGCGCCGTCGGAGGAGGTCCTCGTGGCCGCGCGCACGGAGCTCAAGCTCGATCCCGGGGCGCCGGTGCCGCTGATCGTCGGCACGCAGTTCAGCGCCACGCTCGCCGCGATCACCACGGTGCGCCTCGGGATCTCGGCGGAGAACCCGACGATCGGGAGCCCGACGATCGGGGGCGCGCCGGCCCCGGCGGACGCGACGACCGAGGTCGTGATCCCCTCGCTCGAGGACGTGCGCCTCGAGACGACCCTCGCCACGGACGTCGACGTCAACTGGCTGACCTCGGTGGGCCAGATGCACGACTTCGATCTCCCCAAGGCGTACGTCCGCGTCGAGGTCGGCGATCCGACGGTGGGCCAGCTCGTGGTCGTGATCCGGGACCGCCTCGGGGGCGTGGCCTGGTCGCGCTGGTCGCTGCGCGCGCAATAGCCGGTATGATGGGTGCGATGAAGCGAGCCCGCGCCCGCACCCTGGCGATCACCTCGACCATCGCTTCCCTGCTCGCCGCGTGTGGCGACGATGCCGCGTCGATGCAGATGATGCAGGACGCCTGCACGATCGTCTGCACCTGCGGCTTCAACACGCTCCCGGAGGTCGAGCAGTGTACGGCCACCTGCGTGGCGGGCCCGCGCTACAGCGACGCCTGCAACGCGTGCATCGCGGATCACGACGGCAAGTGCACGACGCTCAGCGATTGCGACGCCACCTGTCAGTAGCGTGACCTCCTCGTCGCAGATCGGCGCGCTGATCGTTCGCCACTTCGGGGAGATCCGTCGGGATCTTCCGTGGCGGCGATCGCGGGATCCGTACGCGATCTGGGTCAGCGAGATCATGTTGCAGCAGACGCGGGTGGCGACCGTGATCCCGTACTGGGAGCGCTGGATGGCGAGGTTCCCGACGGTGCAGGCGCTGGCGGTCGCGCCGCTCGACGACGTGCTCGCGGCGTGGGCGGGGCTCGGCTACTACTCGCGCGCGCGCAACCTCCAGAAGGGCGCGCAGCACGTGGTCGACAGCTGGCGTGGCGAGCTGCCGCGCCAGGCGGGCGAGCTGCGGGCGATCCCTGGCATCGGCCCGTACACCGCGGGGGCGATCGCGTCGATCGCGTACGGCGAGCGCGCGCCGCTCGTGGACGGCAACGTGGCGCGCGTGCTCGCGCGCGTGTTCGGCATCGCGCACGACATCAAGTCGACCATCGGCCAGCGCGTGCTGTGGGAGCGCGCGGGCGAGCTGATGAGCGCGCTGCCGGCCGACGCCGCGCCTGGGAATCTCAACCAGGGCCTGATGGAGCTCGGCGCGACCGCGTGCGCGCCGACCGGGCCGCGCTGCCTCGGGTGTCCGCTGGCGTCGCACTGCGTCGCCGCGCGCGACGGTCGCCAGGCCGAGCTCCCGGTGGTCGCGAAGCGCAAGCGCGTCGACGAGCTGCCGGTGATCGAGCGCGAGCTGCTGTGGATCGAGCAGGGGGGCGCGATCGTCCTGGTCCGCCGCGCCGCGACGAGCGGCCTGTGGGCTGGCCTGTGGGAGCTCCCCGAGGTCGGCCACGTCGACGCGACCTTCGCGCCTGCGGCGGCGTTCGTCGCGCACCACGACCAGGTGCTGTCGCACCGCCGGTTGCGCGTGCGCGTGCGCGTCGCGACGCTGGCGACCCTGGTCGTGCCGACCGACCCGACCTACGACCGCATCGAGCGGGTCGCGCTCGCCGACGCCGCAGACCTCGGCATCGCCGCCGCCACCGCCGCGATCCTGCGCAAGTACCAGGACGCCCCGTGGGCGACGGTCACGCGGTCCGCGGCGCCCGACGTCGCCGAACCACGAGCACGATCGCGCACGCGATCGGCGCGCCCCCGACGGGCACGCCGGGCGCGTTGCACGCGCACGCGTAGAAGCTCGTCGACGGCAGCGGGCCGAGGGCCTCGCCGCGCAGGTCGACGGCGGCGGGCCGATCGCCGGCGATGAGCGAGATCTGCGCGAGGTGCGGGCCGCGGTGCTTCGGCGCGAACCGCACCATCAGCTTCATCGACTCGTGCGCGCCGAGCACGCGTTGCTCGGTGCGCGGCTGGACGTCCCACGCGTCGGCGTCACCCGAGGTGGTCACGACGCCGGCGATCGTGATCGTGAGCGGCTCGTCGTTGCAGTTCTCCAGCGTGACCACCCGACGATCGCTCGAGCCATCGACCGCGATCGCGCCGAAGTCGTAGCGCTGCGGGGACACGGCGGCTCCCGCCTCGATGTAGTCGAGATCGACGGGGACCGAGAACGGCGTCGCCGACGCATCGACGGGCCACGTCATCACCCCGTGGATCGACCCGGGCACGGTCGCCGCGGGCACCACCTCGACGGCGAGCTCGGAGTCCGTGCGCAGCGTCGCCGGGTAGGTCGTGTCGCCGAGCCGCGTCACGAAGGCCTGGTCGACCGTCGGCGCGCTCGCGATCAGCGTCGCGCTGCCGTCGTTGACGATCCGGATCGTGCCGATCGCGGGGCTGCCGACGCAGGCGGTGCCGAGGTCGAGCGCGATCGGATCGATCCGCGCGTGCGGCGTGACGACGCGCCCGGTGATCGGCAAGCGCAGCGCGACGCCGTCGGCGGTGAAGTCGAGGGTGACGTCGTCGGCGATCACGCCGTCGGTCGTCGATCGCAGCCGGACGACGCCGGCGAGCGTGTCGCCGCCGTGCAGCGTGGTCGTGGTCGCGGGCACGTCGAGCTCGAGCACGCCGGGCTTGTTCGCGATCGCCAGCTCGGCGATCGCGATGTCCCCGGTCGTCGGGTTCCCGATCGCGAACGGGAGCTCGACGGCCAGCGCGCC
>JAPLLF010000617.1 GCA_026387715.1 Pseudomonadota bacterium | reverse complement strand
ATGCCGCGGATGGTGAGCTCGCGGCAGTCGTTGTCGACGAGCGCGAGCCCGAGCGGCGCGAGCTCGCAGCGGATGCTGGCGAGGTCGATCGCGAGGTGGCCGCCGTCCTCGCGGCGCACGGCGACCTGCTCGAGGTCGAGGTGGCCGCGGATCAGCGCGAGCTCGGTCTTGCCGATCGTCACGGTGGCCTGCAGCGGCTCGCCGACGCGCGTGACGACGCGCTGCTCCATGCGGCGCCCGCCGACGAGCCCGAGCACGACGAGGACCGCGAGCCACAGCGCGAACAGCCCGGCCGCGATCTTGAGGAGCTTCACCAACGGATCGTAGCCGATAGGTGGGCGCCGCGCTGCCTCAGCCCCGGTAGCTGTCGTCCTGCTCGATCTTCGAGAGCACCCAGTCGAACTCGCCGCTGGTGACGTGGGCGCCGCAGTGCTCGCACGCGCCCGACTGCGCGACCGCGAGCGGCGCGCCGCAGTTGGCGCACGTCGGGGTGGTCTTCGCGGCGCCCTTGCGGGCGGCCGAGCGGATCAGCGTCCAGTACTCGCTGTACGCGCGGTCGCGGTGCTTCGAGCCGCGCACGAGCGAGCCGTCGGCGACGCGGATCACGAAGTCCTTGCCGGTCCCCCAGATCCGCACGGTGACGGCGTCGTACCAGCGGTCGCGCGCGACCTTCGCGATCTCGGTGCGCTCGAGCGCGACGTCGAGCAGCTCGTTCTGCAGCCCCTGCAGGCGATACGCGTCGATCCAGTACTGCAGGTAATCGTACAGCCCGTCGGTGAGCAGGCCGCGCACGGGGGCGAGGTCGTTGGCGCGCCACGCGGCGTTGAGCTGCGTGAAGATCATCTGGAGCCGCGCGCTGAAGTCGGCGTTCGACAGCGCGCCGTCGGTGTCGCGCAGCTGTACCCAGCGGGCGTCGACGCCGGGCTGGCGGTAGGTCGGCAGCGAGGTGCCGCGCTCGGGCGTGTCCTCGGTGAGCGTCGGGCCGCGGGTGTCGGACGACCGCAGCACGACGGCCTCGACCTGCCAGTCGAACCGGCCGTTGGCGACGATCTCGCCGCACGACGCGCAGATCTGCGAGCCGGCGTCGCGCGCGGCCCACGGCGCGCCGCAGTTGGGGCACGGGAAGATCGTCGTCGACGTCGGCGGCCTGGTGCGGGCGGTGCGCGCGCGCTTGAACGTCCAGACCTCGACCACGAACGCCGTCTGGGTGGACATCGCGTGGTTGGCCTCGAGCTCGATCTCGATTCGCAGCGGCTCGTTGGCGTCGTAGGGCAGGCGCATGTTCACCGTGCGCAGCGCGCCGACGACGACGCCGGTCACCGGCACGCCGACCGGCTCGCGGCGGGCCAGGTTGTCGCGCGCGGCGGTCGACAGGTACGGCGCCAGCGCCGCGAGCTTGCCGGCGTCGTGGCGCGCGCGGTGGGCCGCGGCGTAGAGCCGGAACGCGAAGTCCTCGAACACCGGCCGCGAGAAGTCGGGATCGATCTTGAGGATCGGATCGAGCTCGACGGCCTGCTGGAGGTGGACGGGCGGCCCGCTGTCCCAGTCGCGGTTGATCCGCTTGCGCCACGACGAGATCACGAGGCCCACGACGATCACGAGCAGGATCGGCACGCCGATCTTGGGGTAGTAGAACACCAGGCGGATCAGCAGCCAGATCAGCTCGAGGACGAACCCGCCGTCGCCGCCGCCGCCGCCGCCGCCACCACCGCCGCCGCCGCCGAAGCTGTGACCTCCACCACCCGAGTAGCTGTCACCCCCACCGGGCCGCGCGATCGCGAGCGCGGTGAGGCCGAGGAGGACGACGAGCGCCGCGACGATCACGCGCGCGCGGCTACGGCGCATGGCGGGCTCCGCGCAGGTCGCTGTCGATCACGTCGGGCAGCTCGTTGACGTCGCCCTCGTGGCGCGGCATCGCGACGCCCGCGTGCGACGCGAGCTCCTCGAGCCGGCGGGCGACCGCCTCGCCGCCGCGCGGCATCGCGTCGGTCATCGCGGCCTCGATCTGCGCGAGCAGCGCGACCGGCATCCGGGCGGCGAGCCCGCTGTCGGGGACGAGCACGACCTGCTGCTCGAGCCACGAGATGTAGACCAGGAGGCCGGTGCGCTCGATCGTGTTGTGCACGCCGCGCTCGACGAACGTCGATCGCGCGGCGCGCGACACGCGCCCCCGCAGGATGCGAAGCGGGGTCGCCAGGCGCTTGAGGATCGGGACGAGCTGGACGAGGCCGGCGGCGATCAGCCCGACGACGAACGGGTCGATGAGGATCGAGAGGTAGCCGAGCGGCTCGGCCGCGTACAGGGCGACGGCGAGCGCGGCGAACGTGGCCAGGAAGCCGACCAGCGCGTTGACGTGGAAGTACGTCCCGGAGCCGCGGCGGACGGCGACGACGACCTCGATCGACGACGCCGCCTCGATGGTCTTGACGGCGCGATCGAACGCCGCCCGGGCGGGCTCGTCGAGGAACTTCGCGCTCATGGCTCGAAACTAGCATTGTCAGCCGGGCCACGTAGAGTGCCCGTCATGGTGGATGCTGCCGTTGCCGCGCAGATCGAGGCCGCGTTCGTGCGCGAGATCCGACGCTGCTACGACTTCGAGAACCGTCGGCGGTTCGGCAGCAAGCTGCGGGCGCCCGTGATCGTCCTGTCCGGCGCCACGGCGCGGCTCGGGCGCTGGGTGCCGGCGACGCGGACGCTCGAGCTGGCGCGCGCGCTGGTGATGCAGAAGGCGTGGATCGACATCGCGGGGGTGCTCGAGCACGAGATGGCGCACCAGTTCGTCGACGTGGTGCTCGGCGTGCGCGACGAGACCGCCCACGGCGAGTCGTTCCGCACGGTGTGCGCCGCGCGGGGCATCGATCACCGCGCGGCCGGCGACGCCACGCCCGCGGGCACCGCGGAGCTCGACAGCGACGCGACCACGCGCGTGTTCGACCGGATCCGCAAGCTGCTCGCGCTCGCTGGCAGCGACAACGAGCACGAGGCCGAGCTCGCGATGCAGAAGGCGCACGCCCTGATGCTGCGGCACAACGTCGATCAGGTGCGCGAGCGGGTCGCACACGGCTTCGAGGTCCGGCTGTTCGGTGAGGCCCATCGGCGCGGCAACCCCGTCGAGGCCGACGTGATCTGCCTGCTCACCGAGTTCTTCTTCGTCGAGGCGATCCGCGTGCCGGTGTACCTGCCGATGGAGCGCGTGCACGGCTGGATCTACGAGATCGTCGGCACCCACGCCAACGTCGAGATGGCGGCGCACGTCCACGCGTTCCTGCTCGCGACCGCCGAGCGCCTCTGGCAGGTCAACCGGGTCGACGCGCGCGTGCGCAGCGGGCGCGATCGGCGCTCGTACCAGGCGGGCGTGGTCGCCGGGTTCCGCGAGAAGCTCGTCGCCGAGCGCACCACGCTGACCACCTCGGAGCCCGGGCTCGTGTGGGTCGGCGACGATCGACTCGACGCGTTCTATCGCGCGCGGCACCCCAACATCGTGCGGCGCAAGCGCCGGTTCCTGCTGACCGGCGCCCACGCAGCCGGCCGCGAGGCCGGTCGCACGGTCGTGATCCACAAGCCGGTCACCTCGTCGAGCACGCCCGCCGGCGGCCCGCGATTGTTGCGCTGATGCGCCTCGACCTCGATCCCCCCGGCGTCGCCGAGCTCGCCGCGCGATTCGGCGATCTTCACGACGCGGTGATCCGCGGCGTGAACTGCGCGTTCGACGGACCCGCGCGCATCGAGCTCGATCTCGACGTCCGCGCGCTGGACGGTAGCTGGTGGCAGCTGACGATCGCGCTGCGCGGGGTGTCGGAGTTTCGGCTCGCCGAGGGCGTGGCGATCTGGGGCGACTCGCCGACCTGGGACGTCACGACCCATCACCCCGACGGTCACGCCACGCACGAGACCCGCGTCCGCGACTACGGCGACCTCGCGCTGGGCGGCCCCACCAACCAGGTCATCTACGGCGCGGCGATCCACCTCGTCTCCGAGGGGATCTTCGTCGACCTCGCGCCCGCCGACCTCGGCGCGGTGGCGACCACGGATCCCGCGGCGTGGCGCCGCTCGACGTTCTACGTGTTCGCGCGGACCGGCGTGGCCGTGCTCGTCCCGCTACCCTAGCGATCCCACGCGAGCCGCTACTCCTGCTCGGCGGCGCCCGCCTGGAGATCCTCCAGTGCGCGCGCGTTGCTCGCGAACAGATGCGGGACGCGTCCCGTGCTGGCGCGGTAGATCATCGCGCCGGCTTGCTGTGCACCGTGCTCGAGCTCGAGCGCGACGCCCATCGCGCCCGCCAGATGAATCGCCCACCCGGCGCGGCAGTGCGTCGTCTCGCAGGTGTGCCAGGTGCCCATCTCGAGCGTGCCTCCGTCGACGGTGATCGCCGCCAAGATCTTCGCGTCGAGCTGCTCGATCACCGGCACCGCTGGATTGGCCTCGCGGAAGACCTTGGCTCGCTCGGACCTCCGCGCGACGAGGTCGGCCGGCGCCGTCGTCCGCTGGTAGGGCGTCGGTGGATCGGTCGAGATCACCCCGCCCGGGACGTTTCGGGCGCCCTCCCAATCGGTGTCCGCGAGGTAGGCGCCACTGAAGTCGACACCTGCGAGGTCGGCGCGGGCGAGGTTGGCGCGCGCGAGGTTGGCGCCCCGGAGGCTGGCACCCGCGAGGTTGACGCCCGTGAGGTCGGCGCCCGCGAGGTCGGCGCCCGCGAGGTCGGCGCCGATGAGGAAGGTCGCTGCGAGCTGGGCGTCGGCGAAGGCAGGCACCCGCGAGGTCGACCCGCGCGAGGTCGGCGCCCGTGAGGTCGGCGGTCGCGAGGTCGGTGCCCGCGAGGCAGGCGCCGAGCAGGGTCGCGCGAGCGAGGGTGGCTCCCGTGAGGTTGGCGTCGGCGAGGTTGACGCCCGTGAGGTCGGCGCGAGCGAGCTCCGCTCCCACGAGGTAGGCGCCCGCGAGGTTGGCGCGCGCGAGGTTGGCTCCCACGAGATCGACGCCCGCGAGGTTGGCTTCGGCGACGTAGGCGCGCGAGAGGTCGGCGCCCGCGAGGTAGGCGCCCTCGAGGTCGGCGCGCGCGAGGTTGGCGCCGGAGAGCATCGCGCACTTGAGCCTGACCCCCGCGAGGTTGGCGTTCGCCAGGTTAGCGTCCCCGAGGTTCGCTCCCTCGAGGTTCGCGCCCGCGAGGTCGGCCCGCGCGAGGATCGATCCGATGAAGCTGGCGCCCGCGAGGTTGTTGCCCGCGAGGTTGACCCCCGTGAGGTTGGCGCCCGCGAGGTTGGCGCGCGATCCCGACGGATCGCCATCGCGCCATGCGCGGTGGTTGGTGATGATCGCTGCGAGCTCCGCGGTGGTGGCGTGGGTCATGCTCTCGTTCCTCGAAAGTGCCGCATCTCGATGTGATTTTCGGTCGGGCACGACCGAACACGCCCATGCTACATCCGCGATCATGCCAACGTTGCAGCTGACCTACTTCGATTCCCCCGGCCGGGCCGAGCCGATCCGCGTGGCGCTGTTCATCGCCAAGATCCCGTTCGAGGATCGGCGGCTGAAGTTTCCCGAGTTCGGGGCGCTGCGCGAGCAAGGTGCCTTTCCGCTCGGCAGCGTGCCGGCCCTGGCGGTGGACGGCCGCACGCTCGTCCAGACGAGCGCGATCCTTCGCTACGTCGCGCGGCTCGGGCAGACCGATCTGTACCCGGCCGATCCGCTCGCGGGCCTGATCGTGGACAGCGCGCTCGACACGTTCAACGACACGGTGTCGCACGCGATGACCCCGAGCTTCTTCGAGCGTGATCTCGAGAAGAAGCTCGAGATGCGACGCGCGCTCGTCGCCGGGCCGCTCGCGCTGGCGTGCCGCTACGTCGAGGGCCTGATCGAGGCGAGCGCCGGGCCGTTCCTCACGGGCGCCACGCTGACGATCGCCGACCTCGTGCTCGGCGATGCGGTCAAGTCCTACCGCTCTGGCCGCCTCGACGGGCTGTCGGCCGAGACGCTCGCGCCGTACCCGAAGC
>JAPLLF010001096.1 GCA_026387715.1 Pseudomonadota bacterium | reverse complement strand
TGGTCGTCGACGGCATCACCTGGACGAGGAACGTCGTCGGCGAGTAGTTGTTCGGGAAGTTGGCGTCGAGCGCCCCGGCGCCCGCCGCGGTCTGGTCGAACGTCGCGCCACCGGCGCGCGCGGTGTAGAGCTGTGACAGCGGGCCCATCAGCGGGGCGACCTGCTCGGAGACCGCGCGGTGACCGGCCGACAGCGCGGCGGGGTTGCCGGTCGCGAAGATCTTGGGGACGAGCCCGACGCGATTCTCGGCGGGCAGCGCGCCGAGCGCGAGCAGCGGGCCCTCCGCGAGGCCGAGCTCGTCGGTGGTGCGGGCCACGAGCGGCATCGGCGCGAACACCTCGTCGACGCAGCCCGCGCCCTCGGCGGGCGCGGTGCGGATCTCCTCGGGCGTGCAGTTCGACAGCGCGACCATGTGCCACGCGAACTCCGAGCAGTACATCGGCAACTTGGTCGTCTCGTCGAGCTCGAGGATGATCTTGCCCAGCGTCGTGATCGTCTGGCGGGTCGTCATGCCGTGCGAGACGTACGCCGGGGTGAGGTAGTCCGACTGGAACTTCACCTGCGCGCGCTCGCCGTTGATCCGCGACAGGTTGGCCTTGAGCGTGCCGACCCAGCCGCGGAACCGCTCGCGGCGCGCCGCGTCGTTCATCGCGACGGGGCGCACGATGTGTAGCGCGTCGACCCCGGCATCGTCGCCGCCGTCGCCGGCGTAGTGCGCGGAGTCGAACTGGCCGACGTAGATGCTGTCGAGCGGCGAGTCGAGGTTGTACGCGGCGCCGTTCTGCGTGTAGACGAGGCCCGCGTGGGTCGCGCCCATCTGGATGTGCGGGTAGGCCATCGTGCCCGCGAGCTCGGGGCGGAACGTCAGGACGATGTCGCCGTCCTGCAGCACGCCGGCCTGCGCGAGCGTGGTCGCCATCTCGCGCCGCGCGGTCCGGCGCGCGGGGACGCCGGCGCCCTGCTTGATCGCGATGATGCGGAGGCCGGCGTCGCTCGACTCGAGCGAGCGGTTCCACAGCGTCGGGTACGGATACTTGCTGCGCGCGAGCGGCGTGGTCACCGACGTTTTGGGGATCGAGAAGTAGAACGGCGCGTCGATCAACCGATCCGGGCTCGAGCTGGTCGCGCCGTCGGCCTTGCCGTTGCCGTCGACGTCGGGCTGGTCGTCGACGTCGGGCCCGCCGGTGGCGCACGCGACGAGCGACGAGAGCAACGTGACGGACGCGAGGGACGACAGGAGGCGCATGCCCACGGTCGTGAGCAAGGGGTACGCCACCCCGGCGTGCCCCCAAGTGACTAAGATCATTATCGACCGGCGCACCCGTCGACTCGAGTAGCCGGCGGCTGGGTCAACAGACCATAGTAGCCAGCATGCGCTCGTGGCTGGCGGTGATGCTCGTCGCGGTGACGTCGACCGCGACCGCAAGCCCCCGCGCGCCCACGTTGGCGACCCGGCGCGACCTCGCGCAGACCACGCAGGTCACCGTGGTGGCCGGCGCGTCGCGCGATCCGGGCGTCGCCGAGCGCGCCGCCCGGACGTACCTCCACGATCGGCTGGGCGCGCGCGGCGAGCTGGTGCTCGTCGCCAATCGCGTCGACCGGGGCGTGCGCACCGTCGCGTTCACCCAGCGCCTCGGCGACCTCGAGGTGATCGGCGCGCAGGCCGCGGTCGCCATCCGCGCCGACCGGGTGTTCGCGGCGAGCTCGACCCTCGCGGACCTCCCTGCCCCACGGCTCGTCGCGCCACCGGGCAAGCGCTACGTGATCTTCGGCGACGAGGTCGCCGAGGAGCTCGTCGTCGGTCGCGATCGCGTCTACGTCGGCCTCGACGGCTCGACGCTCGCGCGCGACGCCGGGCTCCGGAACGCCGCCGGGGTGCTCGCGTTCGACGTCGGCCTCCGCGTGCCGACCGATGGGCGCCACGCCGCGGCCGCCGCGAGCGCGAACGCCACCATCGACGGCGCGCCGACGACGACCGACGCGACCGGCGCGTTCACGTGGACCGGCACGCTCGCCGCCACGGTCGTGCCGAGCCTGGTCGGCGCGTTCGTGCAGATCGTCGCGAGCGACGGCGCGATCGCGACCGACACGCTCACCGCGCAGCCCGGCGCGACGGTGACGTGGAGCCGCGCCACCGACGAGCGCGTCGACGCGCAGCTCGCGGCGTACGTCTACGCCAGCGAGGCCAAGGACGTCGCGCGGCGCATCGCGCCGGGCCTGGCCTGGGTCGAGGCGCAGCTCACCGTGAACGTCAACGAGACCGCCGGTGACTGCAACGCGTCGTCGGACGGCGACGCGCTGCACTTCTTCGCCGCGTCGGCGCGGTGCGAGAACACCGCGCGGCTCGCCGACCTCGTGCACCACGAGTTCGGGCACTCGCTGCACAAGCAGGCGCTGATCCCCGGCGCCGGCGCGTACGACGCCGAGCTGTCCGAAGGCCTCGCCGACTTCTTCGCCGCGAACCTGGTCGACGATCCCACGCTCGGGCGCGGGCTGTTTCGCGACGCCCAGCCGATGCGCGCGCTCGATCCGGCGAACCACGAGGCGCGCTACCCCGACGACCTCGGCGCCGATCCGCACAAGAGCGGGCTCATCATCGCCGGCGCGCTGTGGGACCTTCGCACGTTCACCGATCGCGACGTCGCCGAGGCGATCTACCTGGGGGTGGTCCAGCGCGCCCCGCGGATCGACGCGAGCTACCTCGCCGCGCAGATCGCCGACGACGACGACGGCGATCTCGCGAACGGCACGCCGCACGGCTGCGCGCTCGGCAAGGCGTTCGCGTTGCACG
This sequence comes from Pseudomonadota bacterium, assembly GCA_026387715.1. Taxonomy (GTDB): domain Bacteria; phylum Myxococcota_A; class Polyangia; order Haliangiales; family Haliangiaceae; genus JABFXX01. The sequence goes on along the minus strand of JAPLLF010001096.1, from coordinate 2,126 downwards.
GCCTCGCGCCGGGGTTCGCCACGACGACGTTCGGCCAGCCGACGATCGCGGGCACGGCGATCACCCTGCCGTTCACGATCCCGACCAACACGACGTGCCCGCCGCCGACGGTGGTCGACGGCACGCTCGTCGTCGATGGCGACCGCGAGGTGCCGATGATCGTCACCGGCGCGACCTTGACCGGCGCGCTCCCCGACCTCGCGCGCGACCAGGTCCACGCGATGCAGATCGTCGCGCGGCTGTCCGACGGTCGCCACGTCCAGTTCCCCGACAACCCCGCCGACCCGAGCTACCAGGTGTTCGCCGGCACGCCGACGCTGCTGTACTGCGCGACGATGGACGCCGATCCGAGATGGACCGCGACCGACGCGGCGTGGGAGTACGGCCGGCCCGACGCGCCGCCGCCGGATCCGATCGCCGCGCACACCGGCACGAACGTCGTCGGCATGAAGCTCCACGGCAACGGGCGCTACCCGGTGATCGCGCGCGCGAGCATCACGACGCCGACGATCGACGTCGACGTGACGCGGTTCGGCTCGATCCACCTGCAGTACTACCGCTGGCTGTCGACCGAGGACGCCGCCTACGACGTCGCCGCGATCGAGGCGAACGGCGCTCCGGTCTGGCAGAACGCGACCGATCGGCTCGGCACCCTCGATCACGTCGATCGCGAGTGGCGGTTCCACGACGTCGACGTCACGTCGCGCGTGGCGAACGGCAAGCTGGCGATCGCGTGGACGATGGCGACCGACACGATCGGGCAGCTCGGCGGCTGGACGATGGACGACGTGTGCGTCGTCGGGGTCGCGCCGGTGTGCGGCAACGGCGCGATCGACGCCGACGAGGAGTGCGACGACGGCAACGCGATCGACGACGACGGCTGCACGGCCTGCGTGGCGGACCTGTCGCCCGCGCCGCCGGTGGCGGGGTGCTGCGCGGTCGGCAGCGATCCCACGGGGCCGCTCGCGATCGTGGGGATGCTCGGGCTGTTCGGGATCTTCCGCCGCCGCGTTCCCGGCTGTAAGCGACCAGGTGTGCGATCGTTGTCGCCATCATGGCGATGCTGACCTGCGGTAGCTGTCACGGCCTCACCCCCGACGGAGCCTCGATCACCTGCCTGCACTGCGAGGCCGCGCTCACGATCCCGCCGCGCTGGGCCCGCAAGCTCGCGTGGGTGTTCGGCCCCGTCGGCGCGGTGCTGCTCGCCGCGTGCTACGGCCCGAGCGGGCGCTATCGCAACGAGCCGATGGCCCCCAACGGCTCGTCGGCCGTCGATCGCGACGGGGACGGCTCGTACGCGAGCCCGACCACGGCCAACGGTGATTGCGACGACAACGATCCGACGCGCTATCCGGGCGCGGCCGATCCCGTCGGCGACGGCATCGATCAGAACTGCGATGGCGTCGACGGCTGGAAGGATCCGTCGGTGGTCGTGCAGCCCCAGAACGCGACCGGCGACGCGACGACGACGACGCCCGCGCCAGCGCCCTCGGCGCCGTGATCGACGCCGATCCGCGCGACTCGCGCGAGCGGCGGCGCCTCGACGTCTTGCGCGAGACGCCCTACCCGGCGTACGTGGTGTGGGAGCTCACGCTGGCGTGCGATCACGCGTGCACGCATTGCGGCTCGCGCGCCGGCCACGCGCGGCCACGCGAGCTGTCGACCGCCGAGGCGCTGGGCGTCGTCGACCAGCTCGCCGCGATGGGCGCGCGCGAGGTCGCGCTGATCGGCGGCGAGGCCTACCTCCACGACGGCTTCCTCGCGATCGTGCGCGCGCTGCGCGAGCGCGGCATGGGCGCGGCGCTCGTCACCGGCGGCCGCGGCATCACCCCGGAGCTCGCGCGCGCGCTCGCGGCGCTCCAGCTCACGCACGCGTCGGTGTCGGTCGACGGCCTCGAGGCCACCCACGACGTCATGCGCAACCTGGACGGCAGCTGGCGGGCCGCGATGACCGCGCTCGATCACCTGCGCGCGGCCGGCCTCCCGACGGCGTCGAACCACCACTTGAACCGGCTCAACCACCGCGATCTCGAGCCGCTGTACGACGTGCTGCGCGCGCGGGGCATCGCGTCGTGGCAGATCCAGCTCACCGCGCCGCTCGGCCGCGCCGCCGATCGCACCGCCCT
>JAPLLF010000646.1 GCA_026387715.1 Pseudomonadota bacterium | reverse complement strand
GGCGCGCCGGCCGTCGTCGTGAGATCGATCGGCGAGGCGCTCGCCGCGATCGGTGCTTCGGTTGTCCGCTAGACGCCGACGAGACGACGACCGGGCGGACGCACCGGCACGTCCTCCCAGTAGAACACCGTGATCGCGACGCAGTGGAACGCGGAGTCCGACGACTGGGTGATCACGATGTCGGTGACCTCGTGCGTCTCGCGATGCTCAGCGATCCATGCTGTGACGGTCTCGCCGAGCACCTCACGTTGCTGGACCATCGTCGCCGAGAACACCTTCACGCCGTTGAACTTCGCACCCGCCAGATCCGCCATGGGCGACGGTGTACATCATCGACCCATCCTCGGTCACGTCGCTGACTCGGCCAGATCGCAGCAGCGTCAGGTCATCGCAGCTCGTCGCGAGGTCGACGCCGACAACGCGCCCGATCGGTCTGTCCAGCCGGTGGCCGCGTTCGTCTCGACGCTGCCGTCGATCGACATCTCTCGGCGTGGGATCCGCGTTGTCGCGATTGTGAAGTACGAAATCGATTGCGGAATACGAAAACGACGCGTAGGGTGACCTCATGCCCAAGACCAACGTCACCAAGCCCAAGCGCACCACCAAGCCCAAGCCCAAGCGCACCACCAAGCCCGCGTGCGTCGATCTCAAGACGACGAAACGAGCCAACCCCGCCTCGGGATTCGCCAGCTACCCGATCCACGACTTCAAGGGCGCGCACGTGGCCGACGTCCTCGTGCGGTCGGACTTCGATCGCGACGATCCCGAGTTCGTGGCTGAGTCGGTCGCGGGTGTCCGCGCCATCGCCTCCCGCGTGCCTTCCGATCAAGACCTTGCGGATCGCTGGCTTCTGGCCGGGATCGCACTTCGTGAGCGGCACCCCGCGTTGTTCCGGCAGATGGTGACGCGGCTGGCCGATGACTTCGCCGGGGTCGGGGGTGCGCTGTGAGTCCGGCGCTCCACGCACTGATCGCAGCTGCCGAGCGGCTTGAGCGTGTGGACCCCGAAGCGTTGTCGCAGGTGCTCGCCGCCGCTCAGGCGTTCGTCGCGGTCTGCGATCAGCCGGACGAAGCCAAGGAGGTGTTCGCCGCACGCATCGCGCGCATCCTTCCGGCTCCTGGCGGTCGTCGACGCCCGGAGCCAAGCTGATGACGGCGCACGCTGATACCTTCGACGGGATGTCCCCCGCGAAGACGAAGCGCAACCCGCTCGGTTCTGGCCGCAACCCGCGCGTCGCTGGCGAGCTGGCCACGAGCATGACGACGTTGCGACTGACGCCGACGGAGCGCGCCACGTACGAGGCTGCTGCGACGATCGAGGGGCAGTCGCTCGCGGAGTGGATCCGGGCCGCGTGCAGCGACCGCGTGAAGCGCACGAAGCGGAAGGCGCCCTGACCATGGCGAGCAAGCTCACCGACGAGCAGCGGCGGATGTATTCCTTGGAGGCGGCAGTGTCGAAGGAAGGCGATTTCCCGGTGCGGTTGGATGCGCATCTGGCGCGGATGCGGGCGAAGTATCCATCCATGCCGTTCACGCGAAGGCACGCCGTTCGATCGCTGCTCCACAAGGCGCTCAAGGCCGAAGAAGCGAAGTCTGGGCGGCGGCCCGCGACGAAGCCGAAGAGCGCAGCAAAGCGCGCGACGAAGCGTTAGCGAGGCCGCGAATCCGGCGTTCTGGCCGCGAATCACGAACCCACGGCAGCGGCCGCGGATCTCAGCGACCGATGACCGGCAAGCACGCCCCCACCCTCGCGGGCCGGCGCTGAGCTGTCGGGCGGGACTCGATGCCGTCGGCGAACCGCAGCGCCAGGTCGAGCTGGCCGACGACCTCGACGAGCTCGTGCGTCATCGGGTGCGTCTCGAGGTACGCCACCAGCGCATCCTCGGCCTTCGCGACCGCGGCGCGCATCTGCCGGCTGTCCTGCGCGTCGAGGGCCGCGTCCAGCTGCCGGCCGCGTCGCAGCTGGCCACGGTAGCGGGTGCGTCCGTCGGAGCCGCGGATCCACTGCGCGCGCTGGGGAACTGGCATGCGAAAAACGCTAGCACGGGATCACGTGTCCTAGGCGTGTCCTAGCGTCGATCGTGTCCTAGTCGACTTCCGAATTCCCCAATGATTCCGTGGCCCCAGCAGGAATCGAACCTGCGACCTACGCTTTAGGAAAGCGCCGCTCTATCCAACTGAGCTATGGGACCTTGCTTAAATTCTAGCTACTTACCGTCGCCGCCCGTCGCCGTGTGCAGTTCGTGTGCATCCCGGTCCAGATCCGGGAACGCAGGACCTTGCCCGACGAGCTCCCGAACTGCAAGTGCAGCCGCGGATCGCGCGCGAGCGCACGTGTCGATGTGCGCGTAGCGGGCCCGCCCGGCCGTGCACGGGGTCAGTTGAGACCCATCACGGACGCCATCAGGTCCGCCTCCAACACCCCTCGACCGCGAGGCTCGCGATCGTCCAGGCCGCGCAGCTCATTCTCGCTTCGCGCCGAAGCTCGTGGTGATCGCGCTCGGCGGCCACTGGATGCTCGATCGCCTCGGACGCTACATGCGTTCGAAGCGTCGTAGATCAACACCGTCGATCAACACCGCCGATCTCGACCCCTCCAGATCCGTCCTCACCGAAGCCGAACTCGGCGCGTATGCCGTCGCGTTCGTGCGCGCCGGGGCCCGTCGATCTACTTCACTGACGCCTTCGGAAACGCGGCACGCAACGCGGCGACGCCCTTCGCCTTCCCGTGCGTGTTCAGTTCGCGCAGCTTCGGCGCCTTCAGCGTCGCGAGGCTTGCGTACACCGCCGGCGCCACGGCGAACAGGGTGAGATCGAGCACCTCGAGGTTCGGGAGGGTCACACCCTCGAACAGGTCTGGAGGCAGATCGCCGACGGTGCTGATCACGAGCTCGCGCAGCGCACCGACGTGCGCGCTGCGCAGGAATGCGCCGAGCGCGGAGTCCTGGACCGGACCGGAATAGACCACGTCGAGCTGGCGCAGCTTCGCGGTGCACGGCGCGCCCGCGACAGCATTCAAGTGTGCGGCGTTGCCTTGCTCGACGTACACGATCTCGATCGGGTGCGTCGAGAGGAGCTTCGCGCCGTGCTTCGCCCAGGTCTTCCCCTTGATCTCGATCGACTCGACGAAGCCACGCTTCATCGTCGCCGCGTCGGCAACCTGCATCACGTCTTTCGTCCATACGTGCTCGTGCTTCAGCAGTGCCGTTTCGCGGCGCGTTAGTGCACGCTTCTCGGCCGAGCCCGGCTTCGCCTTGGCGAGCTGGACCTGGACGGTGATGAATTCGCTGCGCGCCGGATCGCTCGCGGCGATCACGTCCGCGTACACGAGCCGCGAAGCGTCGTCGGTCGGATCTTCGAGAATCGCGTCGAGCAGCGCGTCGAGGTTGCCCGGCTTGGCCTTCGACTTCGTGGCGCCCTTCGCGTGGACGCGCACGCGATCGGGCTTCTTCGCGCGTGCCCACTTCTTCGCCTTCTCGGCGTTCTTCGCGAAGTCTTGCTGCTGCCAGGGCTGGAGGTCCTTCCACGCCACGCCCGGCGACGGCCGATCCGCTGAGCACGACGTGATCCCGACGACGACATCGGTGCCGTCCTTCACGGCCAGGCACACCGTGGTCTTCGCGAGCGGCAGCTTGCCACCGTGGCGGACCGCGATGCCGGTCGCGTCCGCGAGTGCGTCTGCGATCGTCGCCTCGACGTCCTTCATTACGAGTAAGAACTTCTTCCGTTTGCCGTTGGCCGTCTCGAGGAGCGCCGTCAGCACCGCCGTCACCTTGTCCATCGTTTCGCCATCCGGGACAGCATATCGCGGAGTTATCGCCCCGCGCCTTGACGGTCAGATGTCATCGTTCCTGACGAGACTCAGCGCTTGAATTGTTTTCGACTTAACGATTCCAATCCATACTGACAGTCACAGGCAGACATCATCTCGCCAACCGAGCTATGGAACCGACTCGCCGGCCCGACGACCTTCACGCGGCGGCGCGCGTCGCCTTCGCGACGGGACCGGCGATCGGGATGCGCATCGTGAACGTCGTCCCCTCGCCGACCGCGGACTCGAACGTCAGCGAGCCCCCGTGCCGGTCGACGATCGAGCGCGAGATGGCGAGGCCCTGCCCCGTCCCCCGCCCGACCTCCTTGGTCGTGAAGAACGAGTCGAAGACGCGATCGCGGAGCGACTCGGGGATGCCGGCGCCGGTGTCCGAGATCTCGACGACGAGGTCGTCCCCGTCGTGCCGGGTGGAGACCCCGAGCTTGCCGCGCTTGCCCCCCTCCTCCATCGCCTGCGCGGCGTTGACGAAAGAACACCTGATTGATCTCGCTCCCGAAGCACACCACCGTGGGGATCGAGGTGAAGTCGGTCACCACGTCGGCGAACAGGCGATACGCCCCGGCGGTGACCTCGAGCGCGTTGCGGAGCGCGCTCGGGATATCGACCTCCGTCGCCTCCCGGGGGCCGGGATGTGCGAGCTCCTTCATCGTGCGAACGATCCGCGCGATCCGCTCGACGCCTCCGGTGATGCTGTCGAGCGACTCGGGGATCGCCGTCGCGAGGTAGTCGAGCTCGGCCTTGTCCGCGATCCTCGCGAGGTCGTCGACGAGGTGGGGGCTGGGGCTCGCGGCCACGGCGATCATCGACTTCGCCATCGAGACGAGGTCCTCCACGCTCTCGCGCAGGAACGCCAGGTTGTCGCCGACGTACTGGATCGGCGTGTTGATCTCGTGGGCGATCCCGGCGGCGAGCTGGCCGACGGCCTCGAGCTTCTGCGCGAGCCGCAGGTCGCGCTCGATGCCGGCGCGCTGCTGCATCTCCTCCGCCAGGCGCGCGTTCGACTCCTGGAGATCGCGGGTGCGTGCCTGCACCGCGCCTTCGAGATCGGCGATGTGCGCGTGGAGGTGACGGGCCAGCGTCCACTTCGTCGCGAGGGCCTGCGCGCATTGCACGACCTCGATCGTGTCGAATGGCTTCTTGAGGATCAAGAGCGAGTCCGTCGCGCCGACCCGGCGACGGACCTCGTTCCACGAACAGTCGGAGAAGGCCGAACAGATCACGATCTGGATCGCGGGATCGACCCGCCAGATCCGCTCGATGGTCTCGACCCCATCCCACCCAGGGGGCATCCGCATGTCCACGAACGCGAGCGCGAAGGGCCGCGTCGTGGCGACCGACTGCTCCACCAGCGCCAGCGCCTCCTGGCCCTGCATCGCGGACACGAGCTCGTACGCGATCGGAGGAGGCCGCACGACCGGCGCGTCGAACAACCTCGCCTCGAGCTCATCGAGCGCCACCGTGGCGTCGTCGGGACGCGCGAGGATCTTCCGGAAGTCGGCGTGGATCGCCGGGTCGACGATCAACACCCGGATCTCAGTTGTGGTCGACATCGTCCCACCGTGCCTCGCGTGGCAGTTCCAACGTGAAGGTCGCGCCCGCGTTTCGACCTTCACTCGTCGCGATCAGCGAGCCGCCGAGCTCGCGGGCCGCGTTCGCGCTGGCATGCAGTCCGAAGCCGTGCCCGTTCGCCTTCGTGGTGAACCCGTGCTGGAAGATCTTCCCGAGGTTCTGGGCGGGGATCCCGACGCCGGTATCCGCGATCGCGATCGCGACCCCCGTGGGCGTCGTCCGGATGCTCACGGTGACCCGCTGCGGACCATCGGCTTGATCCTTGAGGGCGTGGCGCGCGTTGGAGATCAGGTTGATCAGGATCTGCAGCAGCTTGTGTCGGTCGGCCACCACGGCGAGGTTCGGTTCGTAGTCCTTGACGACCTCGATCCCGTGCCGGATGAACGATGACTCCGCCATCCGCAAGGCGTCGTCGACCAGGCTCGCGAGGACGATCGGCTCGTTCACGCCCGACGGGCGCGCGTAGGCCTGCTGCATCGCCACGATCGACTTGATGTGCTCGACGTTGTGGGTGACGGAGCCGAGCTCGGCCAGCAGGTTCGCGTTGTCCTCGAGCAGACCGCACAGATCGTCTGGTCGTCGTCGATGAACACCGGCGTGCGC
>JAPLLF010000446.1 GCA_026387715.1 Pseudomonadota bacterium | reverse complement strand
GTGCCCCAGCCACGCTCGCTCTCGAACTGCCCGAGCAGGTCGTCGTCGCCAAACCCGGTCCCCCGCCGCGACGTCCGGGCCGCCGGCTTCCAGTCGTTGACCCCGTCCGGACGACGGAGACGATCGACGATCCGGTAGTCGTCCACGCGCGCGTAGCGATGCGCATAGAACGTGTCGATCGGATCGCCGAACGCGTGCGCGGCGACCGCTAGGATCGCCTCGTCGACGACGAACACGGTGACCTCGGCGTCCGCGACCGCGGCCCCGGTGTGGTCCTTGACGTCGATCGCGATCGCCGTCGCCTCGCCCGGCGCGACCTTGGCTGCCGTCGGCGCGACCGTGACCGTCAGCGCGCGCGTCTTCGTCGAGATCGGCAGGTCGATCGCGCCGGTCGCGTACACCGTGCGGCGCGGCTTGCTCGGATCGGGCACCCCCCTGGCGTCGACCGCCGCGATCGTGCCGACGACGTCGATCGAGACCTCCACGTTCGGCACCAGCGCGTCGGTGATCGGCACCGTGAGGATCTTGGTCGGGCCGTCGAACGTGAGCCGCTCGGCCGAGATGATGCCGCTGCGGCGCCACGTCACGATCGCCTCGGCGGGATAGATCGGCGAGGTCGCGAGCAACTCGGCGGTGTTGCCCGGCGTGTACTCGGCCTTGTCGGGGACGAGCGTCACCGCCAGCCGGCGCGCCGTGCCGTCGTCCGTCGACGTCGCGCCGGCACCGTTGACCGCACCGTTGACCGCACCGTTGACCCAGAACGAGTACGTCGTGGTGTTCGTGCGCCCCGCATCATCGGTGATCGTCGCGAGCACGCGATACGTGCCGCCGACCTTCGCGGCGAACGTGCAGCGGCCGGCGTCCTTCGTCGCCGTGAGCCGCGCAGGTCTCCGGATCGACCTCGACCACCGCGTTGCCCGGCCTGGCCTTCGGATCCTTCGAGCGCTCGAGCCGCGACGCGACCACCGAGATCTTCGCGCCGACCGCCGGCTTGCCGTCGAGGTCGACGCCGATGACGTCGAGCGCGTACGGCGTGCCGGCCTCGACGTACGGCTTGGCCGCGGCCTTGACCCCGACGTAACGCGCCGCGGGATGCACGAGCAGGTGGGCCGAAGAGGTCCACGCCTGACGGTTGACGTCCATCACCGACGCGGTCGCCGACACGGCCATCGGCATCGCCGGCTTCATCGACCGGAAGTCGACGTGGAGGTCGTGGGCACCGCCACCGTCGGTCTTGCTCGTGAAGGTGAGGGGATGTCCGCGGTCGCCCGAGGACGACTCGTGCATCCACCACGGCGTCCACCGCCCGAACGTGAAGCCCTCGTGCCCCGGTGGCGCGTAGGTCGCGGGGCTCGTCGTGAGGCGCCACGTCGTGTCGGCCCCGGCGAGCGGGCCACCCGCGAAGTACTTCGCCTCGACGACGAGCTCGCCGCTGCCGCCGACGATGAACGGGCCCTCGCTCGCGTGCGCCGAGACCGCGAACTCCGGCGTGCGGAACTCCTCGATCTGGATCGTGTGATCGAAGTCCAGCGCCTCGCCGTTCGCGGTGGTCTCGAACGCGACGCGCGCGGCGCCGAGGTTCGGCGTCGTGGGCAGCGTGAAGCGCACGTCGAAGCTGCCGCGCGGGCTGATCGCCACGGCGCCGCCGGCGAGCTTGACGTCTTCGGCGTCGTAGACCGTGTAGCGCACCTGGCGCACGAGGCCGCCGATCGCGCCGAGGTCACCACCCTCGTTCCGGTCGGTCGCGCGCACGAGACCCTTGAGGGTCACCTGCTCGCCGGGCTTGTACAGCTGGCGATCGTCGACGACGTACCACGTGGGCTCCTTGGGATAGCGGAACCGGAACCAGCTGCCGTCACCCTGGACGAACACCGCGTCGGCGCCGCGCCGCGCGACGAGCAGCGGGTCGCTTGGGCTGCTGGTGCCCAGCGCGATCGTCGCGACGCCGCGGGCATCGCTGGTCCCGCCGAGCCCCATCGGCACGACCTGGAGCGCGATCCCCGGGAGCGGCTTGCCGGTCCCGAGCTCGCTGACGAGCGCGATGATCTGATCGCGATCGACCTGCGCGTTGATCGCGAGCTTGGTCGACTGGATCCAGCTGACGTGCTCCATGTACCGGCGACGCTCGGCGCTCTCCTCGCGCGGCGGATCGACGATCAGGATGGCGTGCCCGAGCCCACCGGGGAGCGCCGACGACAGGTCGAGGACGGTCTCGACGAGCTGATCGGGAGCGCCCGTCGGCTTGATCCGCTGGTCGAAGACCTTCCTGCCGGGCACCGGCGGGCGCTTCGCCTCGACGTCCCCCCGGCCGTCGCGATAGCGCTGGTACGCGGGATAATCCGCCGGCGTCACGGCATAGAGCTTCACGGCGAGCTCGGCCTCGTTGGTCGAGTACACGCTGATCGTCGGTTTGGGGGTCGCCTCGAGGACCACCATGTCCGTCGGCGCGAGCAACGAGGGCAGCGCCTCGCCGACGACCACCGTCGCCTCGGTGGGCTGCGCGAGCTCCTGGCCGAACCGATCGCGGAGCACCTTGGCGACCACGATCTTGTAGGTCGTGCGCGCCTGCGTGGCGCCGGCCAGCTCGAGCCGGTTGCCCTGCACGCTTACCTCGACGTCGTCGATGGCCGGCGTGATCGTGACGAGCTTGGGCTCGAAGCCGTCCTCGTCGAGCGGGTTGTTGAACTCGAGGTACATCGGGGTGCTCGGACGGCACCCGCCCGGGCACTCCACGTCGGTGCGCGCGAGCGGCGCGTACGTCTTGAACGTCGCGATCTGGTGCGGCGCCTTGGTCCGGTTCGGGCCCTCCGCCGACGGGAAGCCCGCCGCGAGCGTGACGACGACCGACGCGGAGCCCGGGTAGGCCTGCACCGGGCGGATCACGAGCGAGCGCCCCGCCCGCTCGGCCTGCGCGGCTTCGACCAGGCGCGCGAGCGTGGGGT
>JAPLLF010000037.1 GCA_026387715.1 Pseudomonadota bacterium | reverse complement strand
ACCTCCGACAGCGGCACCATGAGATCGCCCACGTTGTACTCGGACAGCTCGAACACGTTGGCGATCATCTCGCGCTCGTCGGCGCTGATCTCCTGTCGTTCGTTCTCGGGCTCCGTCTCGATGAGCTGGGCGAGCTCGTCGCGCGTGACGAAGGCCTTCTTCCGGTCGGTGCGGGTGACGCGCGTGAGCACGGCGGCGAACGTCCCCACCACGAACACCAGCGGGCGCAGGAGCCACGACATCAACCGCAGCTGGGTGGACAGGCCGTCGACGACGGCGTCGGCATGCGCCTGGATGATCGCCTTGGGGACGAGGTGCCCGAACACCAGGAGCGGCGGCAGCGCGATCACCACCGCCCACAGCGGCGAGACGTGCCGGTTGACCTCGCACTCGACCCCTAGCGCGAGCACGGCGATGAGCGTGCACAGGTTCGCCCCGACCAGGGTCGTCGCGAGCGTCACCTGCGGCACCGCGAGCATGCGCTCGGTGCGCGCCGCCGCCGCCTTGCCCCCGGAGGCACGCGCGCGCAGGAGGTTGCGATCGCACGCCGACAGCGCGACCTCGGCGCTCACGAAGAACGCCTGGGCGAGCACGCAGGCGACGAGCAGGAGGACGAGCTCCGTCATCGACATCATGACTCGTCGCCTCTGATCAACGCGCGCCGGCCGCTCTTCGACATCGCCGGCTCGTCGGCCTCGCCGTCCTTGACGTCCTTCGCGCTCGCAAACGGTGGGATCGTCGACGTCCGGCTCGGCAGCCCGGCCATCTGTCGATCGGTCACGCCGCCGAGCGCACGCGAGATCAGATCGACGTCGACCTGCGGGGGATGATCGTCCGATGGCGTCGGCGCGACGACCGCGTTCGGATCCTCGTCGCCCTCGAGCGGCGGCGTGGCGCGCTGCTCGTTCGAGTCTTCCTCGGTGAAGGGCGCAGCGGTGGGTGACACGCCGGTCGCGATGCCAGCACCAGTCGACGGCGAGGCCTCCTCGGGCTCGTCGACCGCGCCGCTGACCTCGTCGAGGACCTCGCGTGGCACCGGACGGGACTCGTCGATCATCTCGCGTGATTCGCGAGGGATCGGCCCGGTGTCCCCGGGGACGTGGGCGATCCCCACCGGCGGGGTCCCCCGCGGTCGTGACTGCAGCGCCGCGCGCTCGTCGCGCAGCACGCCGAAGATCTGCGACAGCAGGTCGTCCATCGTCACGATCCCGAGCACCTTGCCGTACTCGGACACGACGATCGCCATGTGGACCTTCTTCTGCTTGAAGGTCAGGAACAGCCGCTTCACCGGGGTCGTCCGCGGCACGAACAGCGGCTCGTGGAGGAACTCACCGATCCGTCGGCCCAGCGGCTGCCCGGTCGCGGCGCGCACGAGGTCCTTGGCGTTGAGCACGCCGCGGATGTTGTCGAGCGACTTCTGGTAGACCGGCACGCGCGAGAAGCCCCGCGCCGCGATCTCGCGCACCAGCCGGATCGTCGGCAGGTCGAGCGAGACCGCGAAGATCTGGTCGCGCGGCGTCATCACCTGACCGACGTTCTTGTCCGAGAACTCGAACACGCGATGGATGAGCCGGCGCTCGCGCGCATCGACGGGCGCGTGCGCGCGCCGGCGCCGAGCGGCCGCAGGAACACCTCGCTGGTGAACGCGATCACGAGGCGCACCGGCGTGATGACCCACGCGAACAACGCGAGCAACCCGCTGCAGACCCGCGCCCATCCAAGCGGCGCCTTGGCCGCGAGCGTCTTCGCGGTGACCTCCGTGATGAGCACGACGAGCGGGAGCGTGACGGCGAGCGCGATCCCGAACGCCGCGAACGGCGACGAGCACGTGTGACAGGTGAAGCCCAGCGCGATCACCGCGAGAATCGCCGTGCACGCCTCGTTGCCGATCAGCACGGTCGCGATCAGCCGGCGCGGCCGCTCGAGCAGGCGGACGATCAGACGATCGGTGCCATTCGTCGACTTCGCGAGCTGCTCGCGATCGACGCGCCGGAGCGAGAACAGCGCGACCTCGGTACCGGAGAGGAACCCCGAGACAAGAACACAGACGCTGGCGAGGACGATGGAGATCCAGAGTTCTTCGAACATCAGGCCGAGCCGCGCTCCATCGGAAAGGCGACGGTGAACGTCGAGCCATGTCCCGGCTGCGTGTCGACCCAGATCCGGCCACCGTGCGCCTCGACGTAGGCCTTGGCGAGCGTGAGCCCCAGGCCGGTGCCGCCGAACGCGCGGGTCGACGACGAGTCGACCTGGAAGAACGGCTCGAAGATCTTGGCGACCTCGGCGACCGGGATGCCGATCCCGGAGTCTGACACGACGAGCTGCATCGCCGGATCGTCGCCCGTCGGCGACAGCGTCCCGGGCTTCACGGTGACGCCGACCTTGCCGCGATCGGGCGTGAACTTCACCGCGTTCGACAGCAGGCTCGACACGACCTGCCGGATCTTCCGGCGATCGCCGACGATGTGGCTGCTCTCGCTCACCGCGAACTCGATCGAGATGCCGCGGCGCACGGCCTGCCCCTGGAACGTCGCGACCTCGCTGGCGACGACATCCGCGAGCGACAGCTGGGTCCGCTCGAGGGCGAGCTGGCCGCTCTCGAGCGAGGCCACGTCGAGCACCGTCGTGATGAGGCCGAGGAGCTGGACGGCCTTGTTGAGGATCGTGTTGAGGTAGTCGCGCTGATCCTGGGTGACCGGCCCGGCGATGCCTTCGACCATCATCTCGGCGTAGCCGATGACGGAGGTCAGCGGCGTGCGCAGCTCGTGCGACATCGTCGCGAGGAAGTTCGACTTCAACCGATCGAGCTCCTCGAGGCGAGACACCGCGCGCGTCAGGCGCAGGTTGTGCTCGGTGAGCTCGGCGAACGTCAGGCGCATCGCGGCCTCGTGGGTCGTCGCGGCGAGCTCGCGCGCGTTCGCGTGGTGCACGAGGAGCGAGAGCGCGTTGGCGAACAGCTCCATGGCCTCGGCCGCGCGCGGCCCATCGCTCGCGAGATCCGCGAGCCGGAGGCCGTCGTGTTCGAACGCGCGGGTCGGCGGGCCGGCCGCCTCGGTTCCGGCGAGGCGCTGGCCGCGCGGATCGTAGACCGCGAGGGTGCCGCCGAACGCGCGCGTCACCGCCTCGATCAATTCGTCGAGCTCCGGCACCAGTCGCCCGAGCTCGATGCGGTCTGGATCCGCACTCCCCGTCACGTCGATCATTCCTTCGCGAGCTGCTCGCCGACGTGATCGGCGATCGCCTTTCGAAAGCTGACGGCGTCGAGCCCGGTGCGCTCGGTGAGCTTGAGCCCGGTGTCGAGGTACATCCACGCACGCGAGGCCAGCTCGAAGAACGTGGAGACCACACCCACGCCATCCTTCGCCGAGGCCTCGGTCAGCACGCGATTGGGCTCACCGAACCGGTCGCAGTCCGGCAGCGGCGTCGCTTCGGGCAGGTCGCGCTTGTTGTACTGCACGATGATCGGGATGTGCTGGAGGCCGAGCGTCGCCAGGTTCCCGACGAGGTTGTCCCAGGCGGCGCGGTTGTTCGCGCGCTGATCGGGGTGCGAGTCGGCGACGAACACGACGCCGTCGCTACCGGTCAGCACGACCTTGCGCGTCGCCTCGTGTACCGGCTGGCCGGGCACGGTGTAGACCTTGATGCGAAACGAGAACGCGGTCGAGCCCGCGCGAAAGAAGATCGGCAGCAGGTCGAAGAACAGCGTGCGATCGTCGCGGGTATCGAGCGTCATCAACCGACCGCGGTTGAGCTTGTCGACGTTGTCGTGCAACGCCCGAAGGTTCGACGTCTTCCCCGACAACGGCGGCCCGTAGTAGACGAACTTGAGCGTCAGCTGGCGCTCGGCAAAGTCCACTTGGGCCACGCCTGAACCTACCGCACTTCTTGACGAATGTAGATGTAGACGAGGCTCGTCCCGACGACCGCAATCAGAACGAACAACACGGTGACCAGCGTGCCGAACGACCGGGCCTCCGTCCGCGAGGAGGCCGTCGATCGCAGGGTCAACTCGGCGGCGCGGGTGACACGCTCGAGCTCCCGCTCGGCGATCGGATCGGGCGTCTCGCCCTGGCCTCGCGAACGTGATTCGTGCCGGTAGCAGGCCGCCGCCCAGGCGAACTCCCCGTGCAAGGTCACGAGGCGGAGGAAGGTGTCGTGGGATTTCTGATCCTCCCAGCTCGCCAGCACGCCCACCCACGCGTCCCGCACGTGGCTCGTGACCCCGGCGTCACGGGCCGCCTGCGCGGCGCGATACTGCTCCACGTGCGCGACGGCCAGCCCGCACTTCGAGCAGGCGTCCGCTTCGCCATGGCGAGGCGTCCCACACTTGGGACACGTCGGATCTCCCATCACCAGCGAGCTTACAACACCGGCCGCCACGGCACCGGGGTAACGATGGCGAGGTAGATGACGAGCATGCCGACCGCGCGCCACCTGCGCGCGCGATCGAGCGGCACGTCACCGACCGGCGGGTGGTACTCGCCACCCCGGCGCAGGAGCCAGAGCAGGAGGGTCCAGACCATCCATGGCATCACGCCGTGCCGCGCGTAGTTCAGCGCGTCGAGCGCGTCCTTGCCGGCGCGCTGCGCGACGCCGAACATCACGCCGCCGGTCGCGAGCCCGATGATCGGCAACGCGACGTGCAGCCGGCGGCTCCAGGTCTCGTGCGCCTGGCCGAGGGCCGCGCGCGCGACGTGCCCGCCGTCGAGCTGACCGATCGGCATCAGGTTGATCATCGTGACGAGCAGGCCGACCCAGGCCGCGACCGCCATCGGGTGGAGCTGGACGTCGACCCCGTCGGCGGGCAACCACCGCCCGAACACGGCGTACTTGAGGAGCGCGTAGAGGATCGAGTTGCCCTCGATCATGTCCTCGGGCTTCATCGGCGCGACGTCCGAGAGCGACAGGCCGATCACGAGCAGCGGGATCGCGGCGACGAGCCCCGCGACGGGCCCGGCGGCGCCCACGTCGAAGAGCTTGTTGCGATCCGTGATCGGGCTGTCCATCTTGATCACCGCGCCCAGGGTGCCGAGCGAGATCTGCGGGGGCAACGGGATGAAGTACGGCAACGAGACCGGGACGCCGTGGATCCGCCCGACGATGTAGTGGCCGAACTCGTGGCACACCAGGATGCCCATCAAGGTCGCCGCGAAGGCGACCCCGCCGTGCCAGTACGTCGTCACGCAGGCCGCGAGGAACAGGCCGACGTGGATCGCGTACTGCTTCACGAGATCGTGACCCTAGCACCTGCTCCCCCTAGGGTGCCGGGATCAGGTGGTCGCCCTCGACCTCGAGCAGCGTCGGCACGCGATCGAGCTCGCCATCGAGTCCCATCGCGGCGGGGCCACACGCACCGTCGTCGAGCTTCGCGGTCGCCAGCGCGGCCTTGAACACCCGGCGCGGGTCGCCCTCGCGCGTGGCCTGCACGCCGAGCCGGACCCGCGCGACGAGCGCGGCGGCGTCGTACGCCTGGGCGGCGGCGGTGCTCGGCGCGCGCCGGGTCCGCTGCTGGAACGCGGCATCGAAGGCGAGCGCGAGATCCCCGCCGAGATCGGCGGCGTAGTCGTCGACGATCAGCGCCCCCTGCACCGCCGCGCCGCCCCGCAGCGGCAGCGATGGGTGATGCCAGCCCGCGCCACCGACGAGCTGCACGAGCTGCGGGATCCGTCCGTTGTGCTTGCGCGCGAGCATGTTGGGATCGGGGAAGTCGCGGGTGCGCACCTCGACGTTGAAGTACGGCAAGAACGCCGCCACGAGCGCCGCGCGATCGTAGCGATCGGGGATGTAGAGGAGCGAGAACGGGATGTCGGGCGAGAACGTCGCCCACCCCTTCGCGCCGAAGCGGCCGAGGTGCTGGCGCAGCCGCTCGTTGTCCGCCGGCACGAGGCCCAGGAACGCCTTGACGTCCGGGGTGAGGTCGCCGCCGGTCGGATCGTAGCTGCCGTTGCCCGCGACCGTGAGCCCGAGCCGCGCGGCCTCGCTCACGAACGCGTCGGCCGCGTCGCGCCCGACGTCGTCGCGTGGCGCGAACACCGCCACGGTCGGAAAGTTGTCGTCGTGCGCGAGCGCCGCGACCGCGCGCGCCTCGTCCATCGGCGAGGTCGCGAGCCGGAACACGCCGGCGTTCGGATCCGCACCGTCACCCGG
>JAPLLF010001210.1 GCA_026387715.1 Pseudomonadota bacterium | reverse complement strand
CACCACAGCTCCGAGCGCCCCTGGGCCTCAAGTACGCGCCCACCGTGTCATCGCCAAGCGCCGGACCCACTGCCCACCTCTCGCGCAGCGCGCGAGGCCCCGGGTTCTACACCGAGGCCTATGTCATACAGGCTCCTAGCGCGATGCGCGCGCTCGGCCTCCTGCTCCTCGTCACCGGGTGTTCGAACGAGCTCACCCCGTCGGGCTACGCGACGTTCGACGGCCCGGAGCGCGTGATCTCGTCGCGCACGACGGCCGGCTACGTGAACTACGGTGGCGCGCCGCTCCGCGCGTGGACGATCACGCTGGCCACGGGGGATGGCTGCACCGACACGTCGAAGGTCTTCGAGCTCGAGATCAACCTGCTCGCCGACGGCAGCGGGATCCCGGTCGCCGCGATCCCGATCCGCGCGAACCAGACTCCGGACGTGCTGCCATCAGCACTCGCACGCTACAACGGCGCGCCGGTCACCGTCGGCACGATCACGATGGATGGCGTGACCAAGAACCTCATCTCGGGGACGTTCACCGCGACCACGGTGTCCGGCGAGGTGTCCGGCGAGTTCGACTCGCCGATCTGCGCCAGCCCCTAGGCGCGGTCGTCGTCAGGTCGTCGTGGTCGTCAGAGAAAAGGTGGCGGAGATCGAGCGAGCTGAGGTCCGGCGCTCTACCACTGAGCTACCGCAGGACGTTCCTGCGAGGAGGATTTGAACCTCCGACCACCGGTTTGAATTTGAGAAGGAAGCACGCTCATAGCCGCCAAGCCGAGCGTAGCACGCGCATCGCTCAGATCAGGAAGCGCGCCATGATCGTCTCGGTGTCGAACGGCGTGATGCCGCGCTCGATCCCGAACACCGTCTCGGCCTTGGCCTCGCGCGCGACGCGCTTGCCGCGCGCGCGCACGTGCAGCTCGAATAGCCGCGCGAGCGTCGTGCGGTGCATCGCCGCCATGCCTTGCACGAGCTGCGCGAGCGAGGTGCGCCCGGCCTCGACGGTGTTGACCACGGGCGTCCTGGCGAAGCCGACGTCGGTCCAGATGATCTCGCGGGTCTCGACGTCGAAGATCGCCGGCACCGCGATGCGCTGGTTCGCCGCGAGGTCCACACGATCGACCACGGTCGCCGGCTCGAAGATCTCGCCGGATCCCGGCTCGCGGCGCATCATCCAGCCCAGGAAGCACTCGGGCAGGTTGCAGAACGGCTGGGACGTGAAGGCGAGGGCGGAGACGACGATGTAGCGGATGCCGTGCGCGCGCACCGACTTGAGGTCGAGATCGATGAACTCGCAGGCTCCGTCGGGCGCCGACGTGATGTCGCCGCTGTGCACGCCGTGGTACGCGGCCGCGCGCAGGCTGGTCCACGACAGGTGGTGGAGGTAGTCGAAGGTCGGCCCGAACATGATCGCCGACAGGTCGACGTCGACGCGGCCGGTCGGAACGCCGTCGACCTGGCCCTCCTTCCACCACAGGAAGAAGCGCAGCGTCGATCCCTTGGGGAGCGGGAGCCGCGAGCCCCGCACGAGCGTGCGCAGCGCCTTGCTCGCCGAGCGCTGCGAGAACGGCACGAGGTGGTGCGCGAGCCGCGGATCGATGAAGCAGGTGCCGAGGGGCGGCAGCACGTGGAACCGCATGACGAGCGTGGCCTCGCACGTCGCCACGACCGCGGCGGTCGTCTTGGCGGGCAGCGGCGGCAGCGTGTTGGGCAGCGCGACGAGCTTGGCGGCGTTGCCCTTGGGGAAGATCGGGCGGACCGCCTCGTGGAGCGGGCGGAACTCGAAGTGGCTCAGCACCTGGAGCAGGACCGGCGTGCTCACGTGCGGGGCGCCGCGGGCGAACTCGACGAGCACGTTCGGGCGTTGCGCGGCATCGAGGCGCAGCAGGTGATCGAGGCGCCGCGCCAGCTCGCCGGGGCGCGTCCGCAGGATCGCGAGCGCGGCGGCGACGTCGCCGGCGCGCAGCGCGGCCTCGACCGTCGACGCGAACGTCGCGGGTCGCTGGTCGTTGCGCAGGCGCGCGAACGCCGCGGCGGCGCGCGGGAACCGGGTCGCGTGCTCGCCGGGGTGCAGGCGCTCGG
>JAPLLF010000348.1 GCA_026387715.1 Pseudomonadota bacterium | reverse complement strand
CGCCGCGACCTGCGCGCCGATGGCGATCGCGAAGTCGACGTCGACCGTGCCACGCTCGCAGATCGTCGCCAGGCTCTCCCCGTCGAGGTACTCCATCACCAGGTACGGGGCGGCGTCGGCGCTCCACGCGGCGGCATGGATGGTCACGACGCCAGGGTGCCGCGCCCGTGCCGAGAGCTCCACCTCGGCACACAGGCGCGCGGCGAGATCCGCGTAGCCGGCGAACTGTGGATCGAGCACCTTGATCGCGACCTGATGACCGGTGATGACATGGACCGCGAGGTACACGCCGCCGGTGCCACCACGCGCCAGCGGCATCAACACCCGGTAGTCGCCGAAGCGTCCACCGCGCGTGGCGAGCGGCGCGCTCGCCTGGGGGGTGGAGCGATCGCTCGCGTCGTACTCCATGGTGACCGGACGCATGGACGGCAACCAAAGCACCGACCGTGCCATCACAGGATTCACCACATCCGCGGGCTAGACGCGTGAATTCACGACGTGCCCCGACCTGGTCGCGTCAGAAAACCGTGGCCGACCGTCGTCGATCTGTCACGTGAGCGGGGGTCGGTCGGTCAGAGGTCGATGCCTGCGGTCGCGCACACATCGACGGCCCGGCGCAGGTGATCACCTGCCAGGCCGACGGCGAGCTGCTTGGCCCGCGTGGCATCGTGCCGGCGACACGCCGCGGCCACGCCACGGCCTCGCTCGTCGGGGCGCATCTCGAGGCGCACCGCCGACGGCGCCGGGATCGTCGACGGATCGGCGCGCTCGCTGCCGATCGCCGACGTCATCACGAGCGGGTAGACGTCGCCGGCCGGCAGCCCGTGCTCGACGGCCCGCTTCGCCTGCGCCAGCTTGTCATCGATCACCGCGTCGAGCTCCCCCTCGTGCTTCGAGCCGACGATCGGCGCGCCGTTGATGAACATCGTCGGCGTGCCATCGACCCCGGTCGCCGAGGCCGCGGCGGCCTCCGCGACGACCGCGTCGCGATACCGACGCGTCTCGAGTGCGACATCGAAGCGTCGCAGGTCGAGCCCCGCCGCCGTCGCGAAGGTCTCGAGGTCGGCGCGCGAGAGCTGGCCGAAGTTCTTCCAGATCTGATCCTGGAACGCCCAGAACTTGCCCTGCTCGGCCGCCGCGACCGCCGCCTCGGCGGCGAGCTGCGCGTTGCGATGGCCCTGGACCGGGAAGTGCCGGAACACGATGCGCACGTCGCGGCCGTACTTCTTCGCGACGTGGCTGACGATCGGGGCCGACCGGGCGCAGAACGGACACTGGAAGTCGCTCCACACGACGAGCGTGACCGGCGCGTCGTCCGGCCCGAGCTGGTGGCCCGGCAGCCCCAGCCCGACGCGGTAGGCGGCCCGGGGATCGAGCTCGAACGACGACTCCACGGGCTCCTCCGAGGCCGCGGTCGGCTGGCCCTTCACGACGAGCCGATCGTAGTCGGCCGTCGTCGCGCTGGCGCCCGCGCGCACGAGCTCCTCGTCGACGACGTCGGCGAAGATGCGGAGCGACTGGCTGCCGTGGACCGCGCGCCGGTTGACGAAGAACGTCGGCGTGCCGGTGACGCCGAGCTTGCGCGCGTCGTCGACGTCGGCGGCGATCTGCGCACGGTGGGCGCCGGTGTCGAGGTCCGCGCGGAACCGCACGAGATCGAGCCCGAGCTCGCGCGCGATCAGCTCGACCGCCGGACGGTCGACGCGCCCGGCCAGCGCGTAGAGCCGGTCCTTCATCGGCGCGAACCTGCCCTGCGCGCTGGCGGCGAGGGCGGCCTCCGCCGCGACCAGGTTGTCCTCGTCGAGCGGCAGCGTCCGATGCACGAACCGCAGCTGCCCCGGATACAGCCGGCGTAGCTGGTCGAGCGTCGCCTGCACCCGCACGCAGTACCCGCACGCGAAGTCGCTCCACACGACGATGGTGACCGGCGCGGTCGTCGGCCCCTCGGTCGGGCTCGCGCCGCGCGGCACGCGATAGATCGTCGTCGCATCGAACCGCGGTCGCTCGTCGGCGCGCGCGGATCCGAGCGTCACGAGCGTCACGAGGGCGAGGACAGCGGCGCGGGCGATCACGAGGAGGAAGCTAGCACCGCGACCAGCTCGGCGGCGAGCGAACGACTGCGCGGCCCCGACCCGGTGATCTGGAGGACCCGGCCGCCCTCCACCGTCGGCGCGTGCTCGAGCGCGATCGTCAGGTGATCGCGCGGCAGCACGTCGAACTTGTCGGCCCACTCGATCATCACGATGCCGCGCGGGTCGCCGATCGCGTCGTCGAGGCCGAGCTCGGGCAGCTCGGCGGCGTGCTCGATCCGGTACAGGTCGACGTGCCAGACGACCAGCCCGCCGGCGGGCTCGTAGCGATGGACGAGCGAGAACGTCGGGCTCGCCGCGGGGCCGCCGCCGAGCGCGGCGACCAGCGCCGCGGTCAACGTGGTCTTGCCGGCGCCGAGCTCGCCGACGAGCGCGATCACGTCACCGCCGCGGACGAGGGCGGCGAGCGCTCGCCCCGTCCGGATCGTCGCGGCGACGTCCGCGAGCGGCAGCGCCAGCGGGCCAGGCCCGATCATGCAAGCTTGGCGTCGAGATCGTCGTCCCAGTGATCGGCGGTCTTCGCGATCGAGTGCACCATGTCCTCGAACTCCTCGTAGTCGAGGCCGTCGAGTCCGCGCAGGATGCGCAGGTACAGATCGCCTGTCTGCGGGTGCAGCGAGAACGCGGCGTCGCCGGTCTCGACGAACGACGCGACGAGCAAGCGGCGCGCCTTCACCTCGTCGAGCTTCGGCGCGGTCGCGACCTTGGCGAGCAACAACAGGACGTTCTTGTCGGCGAGCACGTGGATCGACACGACCGCGGAGCCGCGCTGCACCGAGCCGACGCCCTCGGGTGACAGCGGCGGCAACGTGATGTTGCGCTCCTTCGCGAACCGATCGAGGAACCCCGCCACGCGCGCTTTTGGATCAGCCGCCTCTTCTGCCATGCGACGGACAATAACAGCCCTCATGATATAGAGGGGCGTGCGCCGCTACGCAGTCACCGGACTCGTCGCGCTCGTCACCACCACCCTGGGATGCGGCCCGGACCACGGCCCACCGCGGGTCCGCGCCCTGCCCAGGCCCGACGGCCTCCCCGCTCTCCGCGGAGCCTCACCCCAAGACGCTCGCTCGACGCGCATCGCGAACTACAAGATCGACGCGCACCTCGACGTCGCCCGGCACGTGATCACGGCGACCCAGACGCTCACCTGGACCAACACCGGGCAGAGCCAGGTCGACGCGTTGCCGTTCCACCTCTACCTCAACGGCTTCAAGAACGAGCGCTCGGTGTTCATGCAGTCGGCGCGCGGGACGGTCGAGGTCGGGCGTCAACTCACCATCCCCATCGATGGCGGCTGGGGATGGATCTCGGTCGACAAGATCACGATCAACGGCGCCGCCACGACGGCGTGGAAGGCGATCGGCCCCGACGAGAGCGTCGCCGAGCTCGCGCTGACGCAGCCGGTGATGCCGGGCGCCACCGTCGAGATCGGGATGGCGTTCACCGCGCAGCTGCCACAGGTCGTCGCGCGGACCGGCTATCACGACGAGTTTCACCTCGTCGGCCAGTGGTTCCCCAAGATCGGCGTGCGCGTCGGCCCGGCGGGCGCCGAGCGCTGGGAGTGCCGGCCGTTTCACGTCAACAACGAGTTCTTCGCCGACTTCGGCACCTACGACGTGACGATCACGGTGCCGAGCACGTACGTCGTCGCCGCGACCGGCGTGCTCGCGAGCGCGTCGGAGGCCGCGGGTGGTACCCGCTCGTTCACGTACCGCGCCGAGGACGTCCACGACTTCGCGTGGATGGCGGACCCATACATGGAGGTGATGTCTCGGCCCGCGAAGGTCGACGCCGCCGGCAACACCGTCGAGGTGCGCGTGCTGTATCGCCCGGAGCAACGCCACTACGCAACTCGCCACCTCGAGGCCGCCGTCGGCACGATCGAGCGCTTCTCGACCTGGTTCGTGCCATATCCGTGGCCGATCATGACGATCATCGATCCGCCCGTCGAGGCGGCCGATGGGGCCGGCGGCATGGAGTACCCCACGTTCGTGACGACCGCGGGCGACACCGTGTTCGCGCGGCGCGGCCTGCGGCTCCCCGAGTACGTCACCGTCCACGAGGTCGGGCACAACTGGTTCCAGGGCATCCTCGCGTCGAACGAGGTCGAGGAGCCGTGGCTCGACGAGGGCGTCAACGAGTGGGCCGACGCGAAGGTGATGGCCGATCTGTACGACGCGCGCTCGTCGGGCGTCGACTGGATGGGGTGGCAGGCCGACTACGCCGCGCTCCGCATGGCGATCGATCGGCAGACCGGCGTCGTGCCGTCGCCGATCGCCACCGCCGCGTTCGCGTTCGTCGATCGCACGGCGTACGGCGAGGCGACCTACATCGAGACGATGCGCGCGCTGCGCACGCTCGAGGCGTACGTCGGCGGCGCGCGCTTCGCCGACGCGATGAAGACGTACGCCCAGACGTGGGCGTTCAAGCACCCGACGGGCCGCGACCTGTTCGACTCGCTGTCGAGCTCGCTCGGCGAGGACCTCGCGTGGTTCTTCGGGCCGGTGTTCCACGAGGTGGGCGGGCAGAAGCTCGAGATCCGCTCCACGGCCTGCACGGAGGTCCACGCGCCGCGCGGCGTGTTCGATCAGAAGGTCGTCACCAGCCGCGAGGCGCCGACGACCGGCGGTTACACGTGCGAGATCGTCGTCGCCAGCACCGGCGTCGTGCACGTCCCCGTCGACATCGAGCTGCGCTTCGTCGATGGCTCGAGCCAGCGCCTGCGCTGGGACGATCGCGGCGCGGGCCACTGGCAACGGTTCACCGTGGAGCGCAGCGCCCTGCTCGACGAGGTAGTCCTCGATCCCGACGGCAAGATCGCGCTCGGCACGCCGGTCGAGCGCCGCTATCGGCTCGCCGGTGACGGCTCGGCCGCGATGCGCGGCGCGTCGTGGTTCGCGTCGGCGACCCAGACGATCCTGCAGATCGTGGGGCCGTGATGGCGCCGCCCCTGCACCTCCGCCAGCTGCTCGCCGTCGGCCCCAAGGCGGTCGCGCGCTACACGGGCACGCTGCTCGCGGTGCACCTCGTCCAGCTGCTCGTCGTCGTCGCGTGCCTGCTCGCGATCGCGCTCGTCCTCGCGCAGACGTTCGGGCACCTGCCGATGTTCGACGACGCGATCGACGGCGATCTCGTCGCGATGATCGAGTGCATCCAGTTCGGCAGCACGAGCTTCCTCGCGATCAGCGGCATCGTGTTCGGCGCGATCGTGGTGTGGCAGCTCGTGACGTGGTTCCTCGTCGGCGGCCTGCTCGGCGTGCTCGTGCAGCGGCCCGAGGGTCGCCGCGCGGTCGGACGCACGTTCGGCGCCAGCGGCACCGCGACGTACCTCGCGTATGCCCGCCTTGCCGTGCTCCAGCTCCCCGCGTTGATGATCGTGCTGATCGTGTTCTCGACCGGGCTCGGCGCCGTCCACCAGCGCCTCGTGTACGCGCTCACCATCCCCGAGCTGCTGGGCGCGCTGGCGCTCGGCACGCTGCCCGGCATCCTCCTGCTCCACTACGTCTGGACGGTCACCGACTACGCGCGGGTCGAGCTCACCCTCCGCCACGACTCGCACGATCCGAGCGTGCTGATGACCTACGCGCGTGCGCTCGCGTACGTGCTCAAGCACCCGGTCACGCTGCTCCACGGCGCGATCGGCTGGATCGTGTTCGTGCTCGTCACGCTCGCCTACGCGTACGTGGCCAACGGCCACCCGATGTTCGGGCCCGAGGGCGCCGTCACGCTGTTCGTCGCGCGCCAGGGGGTCTCGCTGCTCCGCACCGCGATCCGCGTCGGGATCCTCGGCGGCCAGCTCGAGCTCGGCCGCACGCGCCCCGCGCCGACGCGTCGCGGCGACCACGCGATCGACGTCGCCGCGTAATCAGCGCGAACCGAGCGCGGCGAGCACGGCGATGTCGACCGCGTCGGCCGCCGCGTAGAGCGACTCGCCGTCGATCGGCGGCGAGAACGTGGGCAGCTTGGCCCCGACCTCCGCGGTCGCCGCGCGGACGAGCTCGTCGAACGTCGCCGGCGAGGCGCCGATCGTCGTGGCGACAAGCGCCACGATCGCCGCCACGTCGATCGCGCTACACACCTCCCC
>JAPLLF010000075.1 GCA_026387715.1 Pseudomonadota bacterium | reverse complement strand
AGCCCGCCGACCAGCGCGAACAGGACGTGGCGGGCGTCGACCACGCGCGTGCGGCGGCCGAGGCGGAGCGTCCACGACGTGATCGCGCGGTCGCCGTCCTCGACCCCGAGCGTGAACAGCGCGATCGCGCCGACCACGCATGCGGCGAGCGGCATGTCGGGGATCGCCTGCCGCGCCATGAGGCAGAAGAACGGACACGAGCCGACGACGAGCAGCGCGAGCCACGCGAGCCGCCGGCTGACCAGGCGCGCGAGCATGAGCCACATGAGGACCAACCCCGCGATGCCGCACAGGACGAACGGCAACCGGATGCCGACCATCGTGCGCGCGCTCTCGACCATCTCGCCCGAGTAGCCGCCGTGCGCGCCGACGCCGACCGCCTTCATCCCGGCCGCCATCAGCCAGAACGACAGCACCGGCTTGGAGCGGAAGCCCTCGTTCGGCTGGTCCTCCAGGTTGGTGCCCGGCCACTGCGTGAGCACGAAGTCGTTGTCGACCAGCATGTTGCGGCCGACCTCGCCGTAGTGGGTCTCCCACGGGTCGACGAGCGAGTAACGATCGATGCCCGGGACGAGCGCCGCGACCGCGACGATGAAGACGACCACGAGCTCCAGCCCGAGGCGGCGGCGTTCGGGCGGCAGCCGGTCCGTCGAGCCCGTCGAGCCCAGCGAGATCATGTCGCGACCATGGGAGGCTGGGGAACCTAGCATTCGTCGACGGCGAGTTGGGCGATCACGGTCGCGCGATCGCACTGCTTGCGGGCGCGCTCGAACGGGACCTTGGCGACCTGCCAGTCGCCGGCGAACGCCTGGTCGAGGTCGACGATCAGGTACAGCACGTGCGCGATCGCGCCGGCGAGCGCCGCGGTGACGAGCGCGTGCATCCACAGCGCCTCGATCGCGAGCAGGTACATCGAGCCGGTCGTGATCAGCGCGCCGGAGAAAAGCAGGATCCGCATCGCCTGCGGCACCCGCGTACGCGCCGCGGTGAGCCGGTTGGTGCGCAGCGTGGTCAGCTCGTCGAACCGCCCGAGCGCCTCGCCGTAGATCGTCTGCGAGCGGACGTCGGTCGGCACGCAGTGGTGGATCGCGGCCCACACGCGGTCGAAGTGCTCGCCGATCTGTTCGATAGTGTCCTCGTCGCGGCACGCCATCGCGGGCCACTCGCGGTCGATCACGTCGCCGAGGTAGGCGCGCAGGCCACGCTGCACGCCGACCCTGGTCGCCTCCGGCAGGCCACCCGCCAGCCGGTAGAGATCGGAGATCGCCGCGGCCTCGCGATCGACCAGCGCGCGCGCCTCGTTGAACTGGGCCCACACCGCGTAGACGACGAACGCGAGCAACACCGCGTAGATCCCGCCGAGCGTCTGCAGGTAGTTGCCGACCTCCGCCGACGACGGCTTGAGCATCGCGAGGGGCACGACCGCGCGGAACACAAGCAACCCCGCGACGCTGAGCGCCGAGGCCGCGGCGACGATCGGCGTGAGCCGGAGGAGCGTGAGTAACCAGCGGGGCACGAGGCGAAGCTACTACGGGTGTGCGCTCAGCGCGTCTCGGGGAGCTTGGCGACCGTCGCCCCGAGCGCGATCGCGCTGCCGCCGGCGGGCGTGTAGGTCGCGCCGATCGCGTCGTGGGCGAACGACACCTTCGCCGTGCCCCCGGCCGTCTGGATCGCGACGCCGTCGGCGCCGTCCGCGGCGATGCTGATCGCCGCGCCGTCGACCGACATCACCGTGAGGTACCGGCGGTCGCCACCGGGCTGCGGGAAGTCGATGCGATAGCCGCCGCGGTAGTCGCTGTCGTCGTCCTGGAACGCGTGGACGTTCGCGGCGTCGATCCCGGGGACCACGTTGGTGACCTTCAGCGTGTGCTGGTCGTTCACGATCGCGGCGACGTGCCCGTTCGGCGTCGCCGCCACCGGCGAGGCCACCTGCCACAGGAGGTTCGTGCCGACGCCGGTGTTCACGCGGTCGTACACGACGAGGATGTCGGGCTCGATGAACACCAGCTCGCGCTGGACTTTCTGCACCTTGGCCTCGCCCGTGTAGGCCGGCGTCAGATCGGCGGCCGCGTACACGTAGCCCGTGCCCTGGCGGAGGCCGACGAGGTTGGACACCGTGCCGTCGTGCTGGTGGATCGTCTGATCGCCGTCGAGGATGCGGACGAGGTTGTGCGCCTCGTTCTCCGCGCGAATGCCCGAGCCGGTCTCGGTGTTCGGGTCGTAGGCGAGCCACTGGTCCTTGAAGAACAGGATCGAGCCTTGATCCTGGTGCGCGTGCGACTCCGTGTACGGCCCGGCGACGAGCGCCACCCACGACGCGTGCGCGTCCCACGACGAGCGCGCGTACAGGTTGCCGATGCCCGGCGCCCAGTACGCGGTGTTGAGGGTGTCGAGCGGCTTCGCCGTCACCTGCGAGATCGGGTAGTACATGTCGAACACGTACATGAACTGCTGATCCATCTTCGGGACCGAGCACGCGTCGAGGAACGTGCGGGCGTAGCCGGTGATCGGATCGCCCGGGAACAGGCTCATCAACTCGACGAGGTACTGGCGGTGGTAGTCGAACAGCGCCGCGCTCGAGTCGCGCGTGTGATCGCCGATCGGCGCGGTGCGATCGAGCGTCGGCACGGTCTCGTGCATCATCGCGAGCATCGAGTCGCGCGTGTGCGACGTCTTGTGGGAGAGGTTCTCGCCGGTCGATGCGCTCCACAGGTCGAAGGTCTCGAACAGGTTGCGCATCGACACGCCGTACCCGGTGCCCTCGCGCGAGCCGCCGCCCTGGAGGTCGCGCTCGAACACCGGGACGAGCTCGCCGAGGATCTTCTCGTCCCGGTACTTCACGATCCAGGCGTCGGCGTCGGCGACCTCGCCCTTGGCGACGAGGCCGAGCAGCATCGTCGCGCGGAGGAACGAGTAGTAGTAGTTGTTCACCGGGTTGTCGATCGACCAGCCGGACCAGTCGATCTTCTTGCCACCCCACACCGCGTCGGCGGGATGCCACACGTTCCACACCGCCTGGTTGGCGTACGCGAGCCAGCGCGTGCGCTTGTCGCCGACCGCGTCGTAGCAGTAGTCGATCGTGAGCGCGACGTTGCCGATCGTGTGGCCGATCTGCAGGTACGAGTCGTTGACGACGACGGGCGCCTCGCCCTGCGCGATGATCGCCTCCTCCGAGGTGACGAACTTGTCGAGCGACGCGACGGCGGCCGCGCAGTACTTCGGATCGTCGGTCAGCTGGCCCATCAAGGCCGCGTTCCACTCCTCGAAGTTGTAGATGTCCGCGCCGACCGGATCGGCGATCCACTTGTCGACCATCGCCGCGAACCGCTTCGCCTCGGGCGCCCCGGCCGCCAGCGCCTGCTTGAGGCGCTCCTTGTGCTTCGGGAGATAGACGCGGGGATGGTTCTCCGGGAACGACGGGCCGGGAGAACCGGCATCGTCGCTACACGCCACGATCGTCGACGTCACCAGCGAGACCCAGGCGAGCGTGCGAAGCATGGGTTCGGATATCACGCCCTTCGCCGAGGTGGTAGCGACATTGTGACGCCGCCCCGACGGGGGCACACTCGCGCCTGATGACGTTCTACTGGAAGAGCGCCTGAGCTGCGACCACGACACCGCACGACCGCATCGCGTCTGCCGCCACCTCCTCGAGGTCGAGCAGCCCAGCCAGGTGCGGTTCGTCGGCGTGGGCCGCGAGCACCTCGTGGTGTGCGCGACGTGCGCCGTGATCGAGGAGCTCGCCGCGATCGAGGTGATCGCGGCGTGCGACGCGTGCCACGCGCGCGCGGGCGCCGGGGGCTGGGTCGGCATCGTCGGGCGGCCCGCGATCGCCGCGCGCGCGACCGCCGCCCGCTTCACGCACCTCGACGTCCCGATCGCGACCGCGTTCGTCGACGTGCAGCCCCTGCGCGGCCCACCCGGCGACGATCGCGCGCGCTGGATCGGGCTCGCCGCCGACGGCGGGCTCCACCGCTGGGACGCCGATCGCGGCACCCTCGACCTGCGCGA
>JAPLLF010001164.1 GCA_026387715.1 Pseudomonadota bacterium | reverse complement strand
CAAGTCACGCTATGCCGACGGAGCGATTCCCGACCCGCTACCATCGAAGCGACCGATGCTGCGGCTGGTCAAGTGATCGAAATTGCTCCCGTCGAGCGCGACGCGAAAGAGCCGCACCCTAACGATTTCGACCTTGTGCTGTCGTGCGGAAACCCCTTGCAGACCTGCGGCGGAACCTTTCAATCAAACACCGTGGAGAGCGAATTCGAAGCTGTTAGTCGGATCTGTAACATTGACAAATCGTGTTCTATCAAGATTCGAATCAAGAACGGGGCCGCGTTGGCGGCCTGCGGGGCTACCACCACAGAGCGAGTGGGAGTCGCGTGGAGCTATGGTTCGTGAGACCATGACATCGTTGTTGTTGATGTCCTGCGCGGATCCCGACGAGCTCGATTGCCCTGCCGACCGCCACTACGAGCAACTGACCGACGATGTGCGGCTCACCTGCGGCGCTGCGCAGGTGTTCGCTGCTCGTGACGTCGATGGGATCGTTCTCACGCAAGAGTTTGTGAGGGAGTATTTTGTTCGCTGGCGAGCGGTGCTGGTCAGCGAGCCGGTCCTCAAGATGCGGTGGCCGCAAGTCTACAGAAACGACGGCGGCGGCTTTGTATCACTGTACACGAACAACGCACTGGCGAAGAGCGCCTGGTTATCGGGAGACATTGCGACCGGCGACGCGATTTTAGACGGTGTTGTTGCGGAGGTTAGTGGGGCGAGACTCGCCATGGCGCAGATGCTCGGGGACGGGACCGTGTTCGCGTACATCTACACCGACGCGATCTACAACGAGGAACGGCTGGAGAGCATCCTCACAGATGTGAGCACACATCAGAACCCAGTGGTCATGCGCCCGCAGGACGACGGGACCTGGACGACGCTTTCGAACGGCGACTCCGAGATCGATTTCAGGTTTGGTTGGGGCGACTGCGCAAGTGGCTGCTTTGGCTTTCACAACCTGCGAGCCGTGGTCGATTCCGACCTTCATGTGATCGTATACGACATGGGCGGGGATCCGCTACCTGACGGTCTGACGCTGGCGGATACCACGCAGCCGCCACCGTAGGCGGCACGCTCGATCAAGACGCGGCGATCGGCCAACGTCACTTCGTAAGTGAGCCGTCGAGCGCACCGGGATCGTCGGCTTGATCGCGCGCGCGTAGTCGTGGCAGGACGACCCTGGCTGAAGGACTCGGCGTGTGCTCGTGCTCGTATCGCTCCAAGCAAGTCCGGATCTTGTGGCTCGTGCCAGTGACCAGGGCAGAGCGCGACCACGCGGTCCTGGATGGCCACGAGGCGCTCGAGACGCTGTTCGAGCGTATCCGCTGCACGAGCCCCGTTCTGGCGGCGTGATCGCGGACCGTGCAACTTGGGGACATGAGCGACACGAGCGTTCGATGGGCCAAGCGCGTCGAGGAGTGGCGGGCGAGCGGCGAGCAGGCCGAGGAGTTCAGCCGTCGCGGGGCTACGCGGCGAGCACCCTTCGTTGGTGGGCGTCCAAGCTCAAGCGTGAGCCCGAGGTGCGGCTCGCCCGCGTGGTTCGCGCCGCGCCGGTCGCGAGCGAGAGCGCGGACGGGCGACCCGGGATGATCGTGGTCGAGGCGCTGCGGTCCGGCGCGCGGATCGCGATCGAGCGCGGCGCGGATCAGGCCACGCTCGCGATGGTGCTCGACTTGCTTGGCTGCGGCGTCGGAGCTCAGCCGTGATCCCGCACGGGGTCGAGGTGTTCGTCGGGCTCGAGCCGATTGATCTTCGGTGGGGCTTCGATCGGCTGTCCGGCATCGTGGCCGATCGGCTGTCGCGCGAGCCGCGGTGTGGCGCGCTGTTCCTGTTCTTCGGCAAGCGGCGCGATGCGCTCAAGGTGTTGTTCTTCGACGGGACGGGGCTGTGCTTGTTCTACAAGCGGCTCGACAAGGGCACGTTTCGTCTCCCGCTCGCTCCCGAGGGGACGACGCAGCTCACGATCGAAGAGCGATTCGAGCGCCAGCAGATCGACGTGGATCCCTTTCCGTTCATCGGCGCCGGCGAGGCGAACTACTTCGAGTGGGCCGACCTGCACGTAAACTTCGCGCGCGCGCCGAAGCCGGCGGAGCGCGCGGCGATCGTCAAGCGCGTGCCCGTGCCGCTCGCGGACTCGGCGGACTGGGAGGGTACCCACCTCTACGTCGCGAGCGCGCAGGGCGTCGGGCGCGTGATCCACGCGGCGTACGCCAGGCCCCCGAAGCGCCCGACCGGGCTGACGACGACGAGCCGGTTCAAGATCGCGGGTAGCTCGCGGACGTCGCGGTTCAACGCGGACACCGAGCGCTGGCTCGAGCAGGCGCACGCGATCGTGCCGATCGTCGCGGCGTACCGTCGCCAGGACTGGGAGGCCGGCGGCACGACGCTGTCGGCGTGGCACCTCGACAGCCTGAAGCACGTGCCGGCGATCCTCAAGCAGCTCGGCAAGCCGAAGAAGGGCGCCGCGGTTGCGTCCCTCGTAGACGGCCTTCAGGCCGAGCTCGCGAACGCCGCGAAGCTCGACGCGGGGCCGGACGCCGAGGAGCTCGTCGGCGACCTGATGGGCAGCCTGATGAACGCCAAGCGCGCGAAGAAGGAGCTCGCCGCGGCGCTTACGCACCTCGACGCGATCGAGGCGCTGGCCTCCGCCGACGCGTGGTGGCTCGCCGCCCGTGAGATCGCCGACCACGTGGCGTGCTTTCGCGGCGACGACCCGCTCGCGCACGCGGGGATCCGCGCGATCGCGCTGCGGGTGTTCCGCGGCGCGCTCGTCGGCGCGACCCCGAAGGCGCACGCCGCGGCGTTCCAGTTCATCGTCGACGACGGCTTCCCGAAATGGCACCTCGCGCGGACGATCACGATCGCGCTCGAGACCGCGCTGCGCGCCGGCGACGCCAAGGCGTTCGCGCACTTCAAGAAGGGCGTGGCCAGGACGATGGCCAGCGAGCTCGAGCGCGCCGCCGCGGCGTGCGACGAGGCCAAGCAGCCCGCGATCGCCAGGAAGCTCCGCGCGCTCGCCTGATCAGAACAGCGAGAGCTGGCCCGCCGCCGGCGGACGCTGGAACGTCGACGGGCCGTCGAAGACCTCCTCGCGGCCGCGCAGGCCGAGCCGCTTGCACGTCGTGTCGAACAGCTGGGCGATGATGTCGGCGTACACGCCCTCGCCGCGCCCGCGCGTGTGGAAGCGGCTGTCGTAGAGCTTGTCGCCGCCGCGGGTCTCGCGGATGCGATGGAGGA